>NZ_LZMI01000134.1:0-50586 GCF_001665475.1 Gordonia sp. 852002-51296_SCH5728562-b
CCCACCCTTCGAGCTCACGGCGCTCGTCATCGGTCAGAACAATATCCACTGCTCGCGGACCCCGGGTTGCCATTCCCTAGCCTAACAACCGAATGACAATTAATGACTCAGGACACTAGTGGCGCGTACCCATCACACGGTGTCGGAATGGCGGTGCGGCGAAGGCGGAAGGGAATCGGAAGTCTTGCGGGACCCGGGAGCCTTGCGTAGCGAACCGGTCGTCGAGTCCGACCGAGCTGCCCGCACGCGCACGCGTAGCGCCTGCCAGGTGTAGTCGACGCCCGTCACCACGGTCACAGCGACGGCGGCCCACATGATCACCATCGCGATCGTGTGCCACACACCGTGCAACGGGAGCACGAGGAGCCCGATACCGACCGACTGCAGCAACGTTTTCAGCTTGCCGCCGCGGCTCGCCGGGATCACCGCGTATCGAATCACCCAGAAGCGCAGGAGCGTCGCCCACAACTCGCGGACCAGGATGATGCCGGTCACCCACCAGCTCAGATCACCCAGGATCGACAGACCGATGAGTGCCGCACCGATCAGCGCCTTGTCGGCGATCGGATCCGCCATCTTCCCGAAGTCGGTCACGAGTCCGCGTTCGCGGGCGAGCCTGCCGTCGACCCTGTCGGTGAACGCGGCACCCGCGAAGATGACGGCGGCGACGACCCGCCACACCGTGTTGTGCCCGCCGTCGATGAAGAGCACTGCGACGAACACGGGAACCAGCAGGATGCGGAACACCGTCAGTGCATTGGCGATGTTGACCACCGGCACCGGGTCGACCGGGTCGGTGATGTGATCGGGAGTCCGCACCCCTCCAGCCTATCTGTCGCGACTAGGCTCATATGCCGTGCCCACTGCCGAACAGGAAACGGTGCCCCTCATTCGACGCGCCCGCACGTCCGACGTGCCCCGCATCAAGGAGCTCATCGACCTCTACGCGGGCAGAATCCTGCTCGAGAAGAACCTCGTCACGCTGTACGAAGCGGTCCAGGAGTTCTGGGTCGCCGAACTCGACGACGTCGTCGTGGGTTGCGGTGCGCTGCACGTTCTCTGGGCCGATCTGGGCGAGGTACGTACCGTCGCGGTCGACACGCGCTTCGCCGGCCGCGGGATCGGGCACCTGCTGGTGGGTCAGCTTATGTCGGTTGCGCGGGAACTCCAACTGTCCCGAGTGTTCGTGCTGACCTTTGAGACCGCATTCTTCGGAAGGCACGGGTTCCGCGAAATCGAGGGCACGCCCGTCACCCGCGAGGTGTACGAAGAGATGTGCCGCTCGTACGACACCGGCGTCGCCGAGTTCCTCGACCTGAGCTACGTCAAGCCGAACACCCTCGGCAACACCCGCATGCTCGCCCATCTCGACAAGAGTTCTGGCGACTAGAAACCCTGACCCAGCAAACACCCTGACCAACCACACACCAGGAGCGACATCGTGGCGATCTTCGCAGTCCACTACACCTACGGCCCGGCCAAAGCCGCCATGCGAGACCAGCACCGGGCATTGCACCGCGAGTGGTTGTCCGAGGAGTTCAAGGCAGGCAATGTGCTGATGACCGGTCCCTACCCCGACGGCTCGGGCGCGTTGATCCTCGTACGGGGCACCGACCTCGACGAGGCCGAGGTGTTCATCGCCAACGATCCGTTCAACGCGCACCAGGCCATTGACGGCGTACGGGTCGTCGAGTGGACCCAGGTGTACGGCCCCTTCACCGACTAGCTCGCAGGTAGCTCGTAGGAGCCGCCGCACACCCGGGCAGGTCGACGACGCTACTCGTCGTGTCGGACCGCCGGTTCACTCGATGACGCACCCTTGTGCTTCGACCAGAGCAGGCTCGCCACCGTGGTGATCACGAGTGTCGCGAGGATAACCGACAACGACAGCACCGTCGAGATCTCCGGTACCGCTACGTGCTCGCCGCCGTTGATAAACGGCAGCGTGTTCTCGTGGAGCGCGTGCAGCACCAGCTTCACGCCGATGAAGCCGAGGATGAACGAGAGACCGTAGGACAGGAACACCAGCCGGTCGAGTAGCCCGCCGAGCAGGAAGTAGAGCTGGCGAAGGCCCATCAACGCGAACGCATTGGCCGTGAACACGAGGTACGGCTCCTGTGTGAGGCCGTAGATCGCGGGAATCGAGTCGAGCGCGAACAAGACGTCGGTGAAACCGATGACGATCAGGACGAGCAGCATCGGCGTGGCCCACCGCTTGCCGTTGATCCTGGTGAAGAGCTTGTCGCCGTCGTACTCGTCGCTGGTGCGCAAACGCTTCTTGAGGAAACGCTCGAGCCTCGTCTCGCGCTCCTCCTCGTGCTCGACGGGGTCGTCGCTCTCGCGGAGCAGCTTGATCGCCGTGAAGATGAGGAAGGCGCCGAAGAGGTAGAACACCCAGCTATAGGCGTTGATCGCGGCGGCGCCGACGGCGATGAACGCGCCACGCATCACCAGCGCCATCACGATGCCGAGAAGCAGTACCTTCTGTTGGAACTCGCGTGGCACCGCGAACTTGCTCATGATGATCACGAACACGAAGAGGTTGTCGACGGACAGCGCCTTCTCGGTGACGTAGCCGGCGAAGTACTCACCGCCGTAGGTTCCGCCCCATTGCCACCAGACGAAGAAACCGAAGACGACGGCGATCGAGATGTAGATTGCCGACCACATTCCGGATTCGCGGAGCGACGGCGCGTGTGGAACACGCACGTGGGCGAAGAAGTCGAAGACGAAGAGGCCGAGGATCACCACACAGGTGATCGCCCAGACGGTAGGTGAAACATTCACGAAAGATCTACCTCCAGCGCGCAGCACAAAACGGTTGCGATGCCAGAGGTCTCTCCCGCCCGGCGCCGCCTCGTACTGTGCAGCGATGAATCCGGACCAGTTGTCCGGGCCGGGGGTGTCGCGCGATGATCTGCATCGTCGACCTCCCGACCGTATTGACGGACAGACTGCGAGGTTGGGGATACTCCCCTCTTCGATCTGCCGACCACTTTAACAGTTGAATGAAGCCGAGGTATATCCCGTTCGTCCGCTATGCCCGAAACGCGTCATTCGTCGCTGCTCCCCGTGTCGCCACCACCGGTGATCGACGCGATGACCCCTGCGAGATCGTCCGGTTTCACGAGCACCTCGCGCGCCTTCGACCCCTCGCTCGGACCCACGACACCACGCGTCTCCATGAGGTCCATCAGTCGCCCTGCCTTGGCGAACCCGACGCGCAGCTTGCGCTGCAACATCGACGTCGAGCCGAACTGGCTCGACACGACGAGTTCGATGGCCTGCAGCAGATCGTCGAGATCGTTGCCGATATCGCCGTCGATGTCCTTCTTATCGCCGGCCTTGGCTGTCGTCACGCCCTCGGTGTACTCGGGATCGGCCTGCTCACGTGCATAGTCGACGACGGCCGCGATCTCCTCGTCGGTGATGAACGCTCCCTGCATACGGACAGGCTTGTTCGCGCCCATCGGAAGGAACAGTCCGTCGCCCATGCCGATGAGCTTCTCGGCGCCGGGCTGATCGAGGATGACGCGGGAGTCGGTCAACGACGACGTCGCGAACGCCAATCGCGACGGCACGTTGGTCTTGATCAGACCGGTGACGACGTCGACGGAGGGTCGCTGGGTCGCCAACACGAGGTGGATACCGGCAGCACGTGCCTTCTGTGTGATGCGGACGATCGCATCCTCGACGTCGCGTGGGGCGGTCATCATCAGGTCGGCGAGCTCGTCGACGATGGCAAGGATGTACGGATACGGCTTGTAGACGCGTTCGGAACCGAGAGGCGTCGTGATCTCCCCCGAGGCCACCTTGCTGTTGAAGTCGTCGATGTGGCGCACCCGCGACGCCTTCATGTCCTGATAGCGCTGCTCCATCTCCTCGACGAGCCACGCGAGCGCAGCAGCAGCCTTCTTGGGCTGCGTGATGATCGGCGTGATCAGGTGCGGAATGCCCTCGTACGGCGTGAGTTCCACCATCTTCGGGTCGATGAGGATCATCCGCACCTGCTCCGGCGTCGCGCGCGTCAGCAGCGACACGAGCATCGAGTTCACGAAGCTCGACTTACCCGAACCCGTCGAACCAGCGACCAGCAGATGCGGCATCTTCGCGAGGTTGGCGCTCACGAAATCGCCCTCGATGTCCTTACCCAGGCCGATCACCAGCGGATGCGAGTCCTTGCGGGTCGACGGCGCCTTGAGGACGTCTGCCAGGCGCACCATCTCCCGATCGGAGTTGGGCACCTCGATACCGACCGCGGATTTACCCGGGATAGGTGCGAGCAACCGAACGTTGTCGGTGGCCACCGCGTAGGCGATGTTGCGCTGCAGCGCGGTGATCTTCTCAACCTTCACACCGGGACCGAGCTCCACCTCGTATCGCGTGACGGTCGGTCCGCGGGTGTACCCGGTGACCGCCGCGTCGATCTTGAACTGCTCGAGCACCCCGGTGATGCGATCGATCATGTCGTCGTTGGTCTGGCTACCGCGCTTGGGCGGGTCACCGTCGACGAGCAACGTGGCCGGCGGCAGGCGGTAGTCGCCTTCGACATCGGCGAGCACAAGGGCATCCGAGTCGACGGCGGTGTCGACGGCAGGCTCCGATGCTGCGGGCCGTGTGGGCGCAGACGTCTCGCGACTGCGCGACTTGGCAACCTCGCCTGCGCGCTTGCGGGTCGTCCCGGTAGCCGGCCGCGCGATCTGCTCGGTGACCTCGTCGACGACGGGTTCGGTCAGCATGTCGTCGAAGTTGTCGGTCGGGACGTCTGCCACGTCGACGGTCGGTGTCGGCACCGCGATGGGTGCGCTACGCCGATCCGAGCGCGCAGTGCGCCGCCGCGGACGCACCGTCGAATCGTCGTCGGGCGGGTAGTTCTCGTACGGGTCGTCGGACCGGAGACCCGATGCCGAACGAGACCATCCGCCGGTGGCGAAGTCGTCGTCAGCATCGACGGCGTCATCGTCATAGGCCGCATCGTCCTCGTACTCGGCGTCGCCGTACTCTGCGTCGTCGTCCCACGGGAGATCGTCGTCGATGCGCCCGCCGCCCAGTCCGAGCCAGCCCGCGGCAGCGTCGACGACCTCGCGGATCGTGCGGCCGGAGAGAATCAGGACACCGAAAGCGATGCACAGCACCAGGATCGGCACCGACACCCACGCCGTGACACCCGCGGTGAGCGGCGTTCCGACCACGTATCCGACGAATCCGCCCGCATGTGACCGGCCGGGAAGGTCCTCGGGCGCCCCGGCCACCAGGTGCATCAGACCCAGCAGCGGCAACACGATGAGCAATGTGCCGCCGATGTACCGCGCGCGCTTCTCGGGGTTTGGACCCCGCCGCATCAGCACGATCGCGCCTGCGACGAGGGCGACCGGTACCAACAGTGCAGCGGTACCGACGACGGCCCGCACCAGAGCATCGATGAACGCGCCGACCGGACCGGCCGCCCCGAGCCACACTCCGACAGAGACGAGCAGTGCCAGGGCGAGCAACGCCAGCCCCGTCCCGTCGCGCCGATGCGAATGTCCCTGCGCACCGGATGGGTGCCGGTCGCGACGGCCCTCGAAACCGGAGACGTCATCGGAGGTCAGATAGCCGTCGTCGGTGACATCCCCGTCTCTGAAGTCCCCATCCCTGAAGTCCCCGTCTGTGAAATCCCCGTCTGCGAAATCCCCGTCGACAACCGGCGCTGTCGTGGAGTGCCCGGTGCCCGCCCGTGCGACCGAACCGACCCCCCTCGCGAGCAGCGACCACGCACCGCCGAGACCACGGCCGACTCCCCTACCGACCACAGGGCCTGCGGAGCGTCGACTGATGTCGGCGGACTGCTGCTTGCGGACCTGCTGTTGACTGCCCGAAGTCTGCTTGCGTCCCGAACCCTGCTTGCGCGCCGACGTCGACGACGCTGTGCGTGTACGCCCGGTGGTGCTGGCGCGCGATCCTGACGAGCGACTTCCCGACGACCTACTTCCCGACGACGCAGTCTGTCGCCGCCCGCCCGTGCTCTGCTGACGGCCTGTCCGTCCCCCCGTTGCACCCCGTCCCGCCGCTGCGCGCTGTCCACCGCTTGCGCGTGACGCGGCCGCGGCCGAACTCGTGCCTGCCTTCGAAGCCATACGGACAGACTAGTGGTCACCCATCACCTGAGTCACATGCACAACACAGGCAACACGACTGTGTGTCGAATTCGTAACCGTTGCCCGGATCACGCGCTACGACGCCGACGTACGAACGCGCAGCTCAACGGAAGAATCAGCGGGATTCAGACGGGGAGATTCACACTGGGAAATTCATACTGGGAAGTTCATACGGAGCGGGTGGTTGCCAAGACCGCCGCGATCGCGTCGGGGTCGCCAGACCAGGTGATCGCGACGGGCGCACGGCCGTAGGCGAACAAAAGTAATTCGCCGACGGTCCCGGTGGCCATAACCGGTTCACCTGACCCCACGACCAGCAGGTTCTCGCCGTCCGGTGTCGCGAGCGTGACCTGGGCAGGCATCGACCGCAGCGTGAGCTTCCCCATACCCTTCAGCGGGGTACGCAGTGCCTGCGTCATGTCAGCACTCAGCTCGCGGGGAGTCCACGGTCCGTCCGGATCAGCGCCACCGCGCAACACGTCCTCGTGGTGGATGAACATCTCAGCGAGATTGGCCCACCTGTCGACAAGGCGGAACATCGAATACCACGGCGGACCGTCGGCGACCTCCTCGACGAGGTCGGGCCACGGCTGGGCAGCGGTGTGCGCCTGGACCTTCTCGGTGTGCCCGGCCAACGGACTGACGACGATTCCGAGCGCTGCGTCGGGCCGACGCTCGCGGATCACCAGGTGTGCCGCGAGGTCGCGGGTATCCCAGTCGCCACACAGCGTGGGCGCGTCTGGTCCGACGGTCCGCAGCGTCGCGGCCAACGCCGCCCGTTCCGACTGTGCAAGTGTCACCACTCCACCCTAGCCAGGCCGGACGGCGTCGCGATTCAGATCGATGGCAGCAGCAATGCCTTCTTCAGTCCCGCGATATCCGAATCGGAAAGCCGCAGTCCCTTGTGGACGTAGTTCTCGAAGCTGCCGTAGGTCTTGTCTGCGGCAGCAAACGCGGTGTTCAGCAGGCCGATGTTCACGCCGTTGAGCGGATCGTTGGGCGATGCGTGGCGGAATGTGTTGCTGGCGAGGAAGTCGGCGTCGACGACCTGCCGATCGACACCGAGAACGGTGAGCAGGACCGCCGCGAGCCACCCCGTACGATCCTTGCCCGCGCTGCAATGGAACAGCACCGATCCGCCTGCGCCGACGGTGTTCTTGATGTCGAGCAGCGACGCGCGGAATGCCTCGCGCGCGTGCGAATCGGTCACGAAGGCGCGGTAGGCGCTCGGCAGATCGACGAGGTACGAAACCGGGACCGCACCGAGGACGTCGAAATTGTGGCGCGTGGCACCGGGAACCGCTTTGTCGGGCTGCACAGTGGACTCGAGCTGAGTGCGCAGATCGATGATCGAGCGCAGTTGGTGTCGCTCGAGCACACCGACGCCTGCGGGAGTGAGGGAAGCAAGATTGGCGCTGCGAATCACCTTGTCGGAGATGCGCATTCCGCTGATCGTCGTGTAATTGGCAAAGGTGCGGGCGTTCTGGACACCGGGCACCGAGATGGCCAGCGGCGCGGGAGCGGCGTGCGCGGTGATCGCGGCGGGAGCGGCGTGCGCCTGCGCTGCTGTCGCAACCCCGAGTGGGATCAGCGTGGTGCTCAGCACGGTCGCGGCGATCGTGATTTTTCTGGCTGCGGCTGTGGCACGAGACCGGGCATCGCTACACGTATTCGAAGTCACTTCGGGGCTGGCCTTTCGGGGCGTCATGTCACCGCACAACGAGACACCGCGCCCCGTCGCCCACCCGCGAAACCGCGGGCCGCAGTGAGCATATCGACTGGCGCCTCACGTCGAGACGTGAGACCAACCACAGCCCGTTACGAACCGACCGCGAGCACCGTCGGCACGATCATCGGGCGTCGACGATACGTGTCGGCAACCCATCGTCCGACCACCCGTCGAATCGTCTGGGCGATCCGATGCGCGTCGGTAACCCCTTCTGCCGCAAGCGAATCGAGCGCCTGGTCGACCAGGTTCGCAGCCTCTTTGAGCGCTTCCGGATCGTCGGAGAAGCCGCGTCCGGCGACCTCGGGCGGACTGACAGCACGACCGGTGGTGGCGTCGATCGCGACCGTGATCGCGATGAACCCGCCCTCCCCGAGGACGAGACGTTCGGACAGCGTCGACTCCCCCACGTCGCCAACCGACAGGCCGTCGACGTAGACGTGGCCGACGGGCACCCGTCCCACGATCTGCGCCTTACCGTCGACGAGGTCGACGACGACGCCGTCCTCGGCGAGCATCACGCGATCGGGGTGCACACCTGTCGCCACCGCGAGAGCCGCGTTGGCGCGTAGATGACGCCATTCCCCGTGCACCGGCATGGCGTTGGTGGGCCGCACGGCGTTGTAGAGGTAGAGCAGCTCGCCGGCCGAGGCATGTCCGGAGACGTGGACCTTGGCGTTCTGCTGCGTGATCACGGTCGCGCCTCGCTTGGCGAGCCCGTTGACGACGGCGAACACCGAGTTCTCGTTGCCCGGGATCAACGACGATGCCAGCACGACGAGGTCGTCGGCGCGGATGTTGATCTGACGATGTTCGCCACGAGCCATCCGCGACAACGCCGAGAGCGGCTCGCCCTGCGAACCGGTGGAGATCAGCACCAGCCGGTGATCCGGGAGCGTCGCGGCGGTATCCATGTCGACGACGACGCCGTCGGGCACGTGCAGGTATCCCAGATCCTGGGCGATCTGCATGTTGCGCACCATGGACCGCCCGACGAAGGTCACGCGCCTGTTGTGGGCGTGCGCGACGTCGATGATCTGTTGGATGCGGTGCACGTGGCTGGCGAACGATGCGACGATCACGCGCTGCTTGGCCTTGCCGATGACCTGGTCGAGAACCGAGCCGATCTCGCGTTCCGGCGTCACGAACCCGGGGACCTCGGCGTTCGTGGAGTCGACCAGGAAGAGGTCGACGCCCTCGTCGCCGAGACGACTGAAGCCTGCGAGGTCGGTGAGGCGGTTGTCGAGTGGGAGCTGGTCGAGCTTGATGTCGCCGGTGTGCAACACCAGACCCGCGGGCGTGCGAATCGCCACCGCGAGCGCATCCGGGATCGAGTGGTTGACCGCGAAGAACTCGAGGTCGAACGGCCCGTAATCGAGCCGATCACCCTCACGCACCTCGACGAGCTTGGGCCGCAGGCGATGTTCCTTGCACTTCGCGTCGACGAGCGCGAGAGTGAATTTCGCGCCGACGACCGGGATATCGCTCCGCAAACGCAGCAGGAACGGTACTGCGCCGATGTGATCCTCATGCCCGTGGGTGAGGACGACCGCCTCGACGTCGTCGATGCGATCCTCGATATAGCGAAAATCGGGGAGGATGAGGTCGACGCCGGGCTGCGCGTCCTCGGGGAACAGGACTCCCGCGTCGACGACCAGCAGCCGCCCGTTGTACTCGAAAACAGTCATGTTGCGGCCGATTTCGCCGATCCCGCCCAGCGCGACCACACGGAGTCCGCCACGTGGCAGCTTGCGCGGGGTACCGAGCCGGTCGACCGCCGGGTCTACGGGGATCGACTCACGACGACCGGCCTGTCCTTGAGCCCCCGACTGCTTGCCGCCACCCGAGGCTTGTGCATCGTCACGACGCTCGTGCCTGCCGCGACGCCGACCGCGCCCCTGGTTCTGTTCGCCGGACGGCTTGGAACCCTGCTGCGCCGGGGCTTGCTTCTGCGCGGGCGCATCCTGCCCGCGGGTCTCACGCCGGGCGGCTTGCTGGGCAGGAGCTTCCTGCGCGGGAGTTTGCTGGGCAGGCGCTTGCTTGGCAGGAACTTCCTGGGCTGGTGCCTGCTTCTGCTCGGGTGCCTGCACCGGACGTTCGGCGGCAGGCGTGGGAGGTCCCGCTTGGCGTGAGGCGCTGCGTCGACGTTGGGTTGCCATCAGGCGAGCACCCCCGCCGCACGCAGGTCGGTGATCAGCGCTTCGATCTGCGGGCCCGTCGCGGGCACCTGCGGCAAACGCGGATCTCCGACGTCGAAGCCCAGAACACGCAGCGACGCCTTGACCATGGTCACCCCACCGAGGCGACCCATCGCATTGACCAGCGGCAGGATCGACGTGTTGATCGCGCGTGCTGCGACGAGATCGCCCTTCTCGACGGCGATCTGCATGTCTCGCAGGCGATCAGGCACGAGGTGTCCGATCACGCTGACAAATCCGGTCGCCCCCACCGAGAGCCACGGCAGGTTCAGTGCGTCCTCGCCGGAGAGGTACTCGAGGCCGGTCGTGGCGATGATGCCTGCCGCCGAGTGCAGATCTCCCTTGGCGTCCTTGACGCCCTTGATGCGCGGGTGCTCGGCGAGCGCGATGAGTGTCTCGTTGGCGATCGGGACCACAGAGCGCGGCGGAATGTCGTAGAGCAGGACCGGAAGCGACGTCGAATCGGCGACGGCCCGGAAGTGTGCCAGCAACCCTGCCTGCGGCGGCTTGGAGTAGTAGGGGGTGACGACGAGAAGCGCGTGCGCACCGGCCTGCTCGGAGGCCTGCGCGAATCGGATGCTCTCCGCGGTGTCGTAGCTTCCCGCGCCCTGCGTGATGCGGGCGCGGTCGCCGACTGCCGAGAGTACGACGCGCAGCAGGTCGAGCTTCTCCTGCGGCGTGGTTGTCGGAGACTCGCCGGTCGTCCCGGAGACGACGAGTCCGTCGCATCCCTTGGACACCAAGTGATCTGCCAGTTCAGCGGCCTTGTCGAGATCGAGCGAGCCGTCGGCGCGGAAGGGGGTCACCATTGCCACCACGTTGGTCCCGAAGGGGTGCGTGTGCAGCTGCTGCGCTCCTGCGTTCATGGTGGTCAAGGCTACCGTGGCGCCGGGAGCGGGAGCGAGCGGGCCACATCAGCGCCGTGGCGCCGGGAGCGTGAGCGAGCGGGCCACGCCGATTAAGCCCCGCACAACTCCACGCGGGTCCCGCTGCTCAGCCTTCGAGCACGAACGGCGATGTGGCGACCTCGGTGCCGTCGGCGAGCGTGCCGATCTCGAAGTCGCCGAACACGGTCGGCGCGACATCCATGAGTTGACGCAGGCATTCGACGGCGAGCTGGCGGATCTCGACGTCGGCGTGTTCGGTGGCGCGCATGCCGACGAAGTGTCGCCACGCGCGGTAGTTGCCGGTGACGACGATCTTGGTTTCGGTCGCGTTGGGCAGCACCGACCGCGCGGCTTGCCGTGCCTGCTTGCGGCGCAGGATCGCGTTGGGCACGTCAGCGAATTTCGCCTCCAGGGCGTCGAGTAGTTCGCCGTACGCCTTGCGACTCGCGTCGGTGGCTTCGGCGAACAACGCCTCGAGGTGCGCGTCGCCCTCGATTGCCGGTGGTGCGACCACGTTCGAGTCGTGTTCGGGGACGAACCGCTGCGAGAGCTGCGAGTACGAGAAGTGACGATGCCGAATCAGTTCGTGCGTGCACGACCGCGAGATCCCGGTGATGTAGAAGGTCACGTTCGCGTGCTCGAGTAGCGACAGGTGACCGACCTCGAGGATGTGCCGCAGGTAACCGGCGTTCGTCGCGGTTCGGGGATTGGGCTTGTCCCAGCTCTGATAGCAAGCGCGGCCCGCGAACTCGACGAGCGCCTCGCCGCCGTCGGCGTCGGTGCTCCACGGGACGTCCTCGGGCGGGTTGAACGTGGTCGCGGCGACCATCTGCACCTTCAACGGGACCATGTCCGACATGCCGCCTCCTCTCACCTAGTGGGCATCCATGATTGTCCATCAGCGCGACCTTCACGACCCGAGCACCCCGTCGTCCGAGGGAGCTCTCGGCAACACCTGCGGAGTTTCAGCACCCGCCCCGGTGCCCGACGGGGGACGATGGGTGGCATGCCCGATCTGCACTTCAGTTCTGTTCACAGCCAGCGCTCCTGGGTCGTCGACGGCCAGGTCAC
Organism: Gordonia sp. 852002-51296_SCH5728562-b; assembly: GCF_001665475.1. Lineage (NCBI taxonomy): Bacteria > Bacillati > Actinomycetota > Actinomycetes > Mycobacteriales > Gordoniaceae > Gordonia > Gordonia sp. 852002-51296_SCH5728562-b. The sequence goes on from NZ_LZMI01000134.1 coordinate 12,020, forward strand.
CTCTCGCGAACTCGTCGAGCACAGCTTGGCCGAGATCGCTCGCCTCGACCCCACGCTCAACGCGTTCTCCACCGTCCTGCACGACGAGGCGCGAGCCGAAGCCGATCGACTCGACGCCGCACTACGCGACGGCGCCCCTGCCGGCCCGCTGCACGGGGTACCGATCGCGATCAAGGACGAGAACGACGTGCGCGGTGTGCCCACGGCATTTGGTGGGGCGTCGGTGACGACGCCGGCACGGGCCGATTCGGAGGTGGTCACGCGTCTGCGCGATGCGGGCGCTGTGATCATCGGCAAGACACGGATGCCCGAATTCGGCATCTGGCCCTTCACCGAAACGGCGGCGCACGGCTGGACACGGAACCCGTGGGACCTCGACCGATCCCCCGCCGGCTCGAGCGGAGGCACCGCGGCAGCGGTCGCGTCGGGGATGGTGGCCGCAGGGATCGGCGGCGACGGCGGTGGGTCGATCCGTCTCCCTTCGAGCTGGTGCGGTCTGTTCGGACTCAAACCGCAGCGAGGGCGGGTCAGTACGGCACCCAACCCCGACCTGTGGCGAGCCCTGGGCACCCTGGGTCCGTTGACCCGCACCGTCGCCGACAGCGCACTCATCTACGACGTGATCTCCGGCGCGACGTCGACCGACAGGTTTCATGCCGCCGCGCTCCCCGGCTCCTTCGTCGACGCCGCGGCCACGCCGCCCGGCCGCCTGCGAATCCGACTGTCGTTTCGCAATCCGATGCGGGCGGGCATGGTCGACGATGAGTCGGCCGCCGCGATACGCGCGCTGGCCGACCGCCTGCGCGAGGCCGGCCACGACGTCGTCGAATCCGATCCCGACTACCCACTGCTGTCGGGGGTCTTCTTGGTGCAAACCGCGTCGGGCGTCTCCGAAGAGGCTGCGCGCGTGGAACATCCGGACAGGCTCGAGCGCAACACTCGACGCATCGCCCGCGTCGGACGTGTCCTCCACGCGGGCGCCGGGTGGGCAGAACGACGTGCGGAGCGGATCGCCGAGACGCTCCTTGCACAGATCTTCGACGACTACGACGTCCTGCTGACGCCGACCACCCTCACCACGGCCGTCAAGGCCGGACAGCTCGACCGACGCGGTTTCGTGGGCCTTCTGCGCGCAGCCGGGGAGACCGCGTCGTACACGGCAGCCTGGAACGTACTGGGCAACCCTGCGGCGGCCGTACCCATCGGAGTGGATCGGTCGGGCCTGCCGCAGAGCGCTCAGCTTGTCGGACCGGCGAACAGCGAGTTGCTACTCGTGTCGCTGGCCACGCAGATCGAGGAGATCGTCGGGTTCGCCGAGCATCGGCCACACGTCACCGAACGGTGAGCACGCCGACTCTGCTCACTCGTCGAGGAGCGCGGTGAGCTTGGCGAGCGTGTCATGCCAGTCGGTCACGCTGATCGACGTGATGCCCAGCTCCATCACCGGCCGGTCGTTGCCGCCCTCGTCGAGCCGGTCACCGTAGAAGAGGATGTCGTCGACGGTGAGGTCGAGGATCTCCATCAGTCGGCGCGCACCGTAGGACTTGTCGATGCCCTTGCGGGTCACGTCCACAGACGTCGATCCGCCGCTGCGGACCTCGAGGTCGGGAAGACGTTCGGCCGCGTACGCGCGCAGCGACTCCTTCTTACGGCCGTCGGGATCCCATGCCTTCTTCGCGTCGACGGGAGCAGCCTGCCCCAACGCGCTGAACGTGATCTGGCTGCCCCGATCCTCCAGTACCGGCCCCCACGTCTCGGTTTCCCACAGGCCGAGTTCTTTCGCGCCGGTCTCGAGCGTCGTCAGGGTGCGCTGCTTCTCGTCGTCGGTGAGGTACTCGGCGTACACGGTCTTCCATTCGGAGCCGTCCCACCGCACGTACTGCGTGCCGTTCGTGGGCATCAGATGCAGGTTCGCACGATTCACGTCGTCGCCGAGTCGGTCGAGCACCTGCACCTGGAACTGATCGAAATTACCGCCCGAGATGATGCACGCTATGCTGCGGTCGAGTAGTCGGCCGAAGACCTCGACCATGGAGTCGTCCATGGGGCTCTTCGACGGTGCCAGGGTGTCGTCGAGGTCGAACATGACCAGTTGGTAGGTGCGCCCGTCGTGCGTGACCGTCATCGGTACCTCTCGTGAACTCTTCGATGTGGTGAATGCCTGCTGGATTGACTCAAAGCCGGAAACAGCATGTCATGCCGAAGCCCCGACGGTGGCATGAGCCAACGTGGCAGCCAGATCGCCACGGGAACCGACCTCGACGCCGTCGAGTCCGAGCCACTGCGCGGTCGTCGCGAGGTCGGTCGCGAGACGCTCGGCGACCATGCCTGCGTCACGCCCCTCCTCGAGGTGAGCCGCAGGCACCCGAAGCACACCCGCGGCGCGGTCGGCCTTGAGATCGACGCGGGCGACGATCTCGTCGCCGAGTAGATAGGGATGCACGTAGTAGCCGTGTACGCGCTTGTGCTCGGGGACGTAGATCTCGATGCGATACCGGAAACCGAAGAGCCGTTCGGCGCGCGGACGAAAGAAGACCAGCGGATCAAAGGGCGAGAGCAGCGTCGACCGCCCGTCCGCAGCGGCGATGCGACGCGGAATCACGGTGTCGGCGTGCATAAACGCGGCGTCTTTCCAGCCACGCACCGACACCTGTTGCAGCGCTGCGTCTTCCACCAACTCAGCGACGACATCGCGAACCTCGGCAGGCTTGAGCCGGTAGTAGTCGGCGAGGTCGGCGACTGTCGCGACGCCAAGCGCCGCAGCAGCATTCGTCACCAACTGCCTGTGCGCATCGACCCTGTCGATGCGACGCTGCGCGACCTCGCCGACGACGCGCTCGGTGAGGTCGTAGTGGCGTCCGAAGTTCGCGTCTCGCACAGCCGACAACTCACCGGAGGCGAACATCGCCTCACACAGATGCTTCACATCGCCGCGGTTCCACCAGCCGCCGGGTGCGCTGGGTTCGCGCTCGATCCCGAGATGACTCTCGATCAGACGCGGCGTCGACGGCCCGATCTCGCCGATGAGCGCCCGAATGTCCGCCGCGAGAACCCGGTTGTCGCGCATGAGTTCTCGCGTGTGGAGATACCGTCCGTCCCGATACTCCTCCATCCGCCAGCCGAACAACGGCCAGTCGTCGACCGGGATCAGTGCGGCCTCGTGCGCCCAATATTCGACGAGCATCCGAGTGGCCCGCCCGGGATGCCACGCGGCGCGGTCGAGCAGGGTTCGGTCGTAGGAGCCGAGCCGCGAGAACAACGGCAGATAGTGCGCTCGCACCGCGATGTTCACCGAATCCATCTGGATCAGTCGCGTGCGTTCGACGATCCGCGAGACCTGTCTGCGCGTGACGGTTCCCGCGGAAGGTCGAGGACCGAATCCCTGTGCGGTGAGGGCGATTCGGGCCGCCTGCGCGGCCGAGAGCTCGGGAGGTGCCATCGCGGAGATGATCAAGCTCCTCGACGCACATCCGACGCCGTGCGGTGACGCGAGTAGTCGACGAAGCGATAGCGAAGCCCGCCAGACGACGTCTCCCACGACGTGGCCTGCGCGACCTCCCATCCGTATGGGTCGATCTCGGGCGCAAACGCGTCGGCTCCCTCGACGAGCAGATCGATCTCGGTGACGTGCAAGCGCGTGGCGTGTTCCATCGCGGCCTCGTAGATCGCGCCGCCACCCATCACCGTGACGGCGCCGACGATCCGATCCAGCGCTTCGCGCAGCGAGCCAGCGATCTCTGCCCCTGGCGCGACGTAGTCAGTGTTCCGGGTGACCACGACGTTGCGACGTTCCGGCAGCGGGCGGAATCGCTCGGGCAGCGACTCCCACGTCTTTCGTCCCATCACGACCGGGTCGGTGCCTGTCAGTTCGCGGAACCGGCGCATGTCCTCGGGGACGCGCCACGGGATCGTGTTCTGACGCCCGATGGCGCCGACACGATCCTGCGCCCAGATGAGTGTGATGCCAGTGGCCATGGACAGAGACTACCGCCGGGGTCCGACAGGCTCTCCCAGCGCGGACCCTTCCCGGTCACCCTTCGTCGAATCATCCTGTCCTGCACTGTTCCCGGCATCCGTGACACCACCAGACTGTGTCGTTCCCGTGGCGGCGGCACCCGGCGCGTCGTCGCCCGGTCGACTGCCACCGCCTGCCGGGTCACCTACCGTCGCGGGGCGTTTCGCTTCGCCCTCCGGGTGCACCTGCGGTTGGGCATTGGGCTTCGTCACCTGCGGGGGCGTCGTCGAAGCTGCGGATGGGTCCGAATCCGACTGATCAGTCGGTGGTGTCGCATTCGCCGACGCCCCGCCGGATTCGACGCCCTGCGGCGCCATCGCATCTGTTCCGCGCTGACCGGACGGCGTCGAGATCGGATCGTTCACCACCGCGGATCGCGCTCCGGCCACGGCGGGAGCCGTCGGTGTGTCAGCGGCGACAGGAGCCGCTGAGACCTCGACGCTCGAACTGAGCGACGAACCCGCTGAACTGCCGGGATGCGCGGCGTCGAACCAGTCACGGAAGCTGAACTCCGGCACCCCGAACGGTCCGCTGATCGCGGTGGTGCCCAGTGGCCGGTTGGACGGATCTCCGGTCTTCTGCGCGACGGCGTCGTCGATCCCTGTCGCAAGCGCGATCGCGACGGTGATGGCGTCACGCACCGGAGAGAACCGGAACCACTGCGCCGCAAGCGGTTCCCCGGGGCTGAGCTCTCGGTTGTAGCCCATCTCGATGATGGTCCGCAGTGGCATGTCCAGTGCGGTGATCCACGTCGCGGGTAGCACGCCCACCAGTGGAACGAGGATCGGCAGGACCTCTGCCGGGATCATGTAATAGTGCGTGTCGCCGTACTCGCCCTGATCGACGGTTCCCGGTGCGCCCAACGGTGATTCAAATGGATAGAGGCCGTGCTGATAGGCGATGCCGAGAACCGCGTTCAGGTCGGCGATCACGTTGAGAGGGTGTGACGGGAAGTCCGAGAAGCCGTCGTACTGGAAGCTGATATCGGTTGTGCGGAAATAGCATTGGCCGTCGACGCAACTGTTTGTCGGCGCCGCGCCGTCCATGCTGATGCCGAGGAACGGAATCGACAATCCAGCGAACCTCGCGAGGATTCCCCCGTTGGGCCTGTTCACGTCCGCGGCCAGAACGAAAGAGACGTCGGGGGCCGACGCCCAGCCGACGCTCGAGTAGTAGTCGATCAGCGATCGCTTGGTGATCGCCGCGATCCTGGTGCTCTGCGAGTATCCGAACACGACGAGCTGATCGCCCGCTGCGGGCGTGCCGAACGAGAGATTGCGCGGACACGCAGTGGCTCCCGATATGCAGGCGCTCAGATTCGCCACTCCGAGCGCGACCGAACGATCGAAACTCAGGTCGCCCGCGGTGAACGGCGCGAACTCCTCCGGCGTGTACACGGCGACCTTGTTGAGGTCGGCCGCGTTCACACCACTGGCCTGCGCGAGGTAGTTCGACGCGATGAGATTGAGATAGGTGTCGACGAACTCGTCGGTTTGCGCTTGAGGACCGAAGTCCACCAACGGATTCCAGGTACCACCCATGATGAGTGCCGTGACGGTCGCCGCGTTCGCCACCGTCATGGCGGCAGCCGCCCAGACAGCTCCGATGACGCCACCGATCGCCGACGCCATCGCGGCGCAGACACGCAGAATCGATCCCATATGTAGTTACCAACCGATCGGGCCTACCGCTCCCGACCCGACTTCGATAGTCAGCCCGTTGGTCGCACGGTGCGCCCGATCAACGAGACCGGCAGAGTGCGGTTAGGCCCATCAGATCTCCGCTCGGCACGTCATGATGTAACACACATCACACTTCGATACCATCGGTACTGAAAATCAGGCCGCAAGAAACCCTCCGTTCGGAGGACACGAACGGAGACTTCTCGAATCAGACCGCGACCGGCGCCTTGATGCCTGGGTGTGACTGATAGTCGACGATCTCGACGTCGTCGAACTCGTAGTCGAAGATCGACTCGCGCGGAGTCAGCCGAAGCGTCGGATACGGATACGGCTCACGCGAGAGTTGCCGGTTGACCTGGTCGACGTGGTTGTCGTAGATGTGGCAGTCGCCGCCGGTCCAGACGAACTCCCCGACGTCGAGACCAGCTTGCTGCGCCATCATGTGCGTGAGCAACGCGTACGACGCGATGTTGAACGGCACTCCGAGGAACAGATCAGCACTGCGCTGATAGAGCTGACACGACAGCTTGCCGTCGGCCACATAGAACTGGAAGAACGCGTGACACGGCGGTAGCGCCATCTGAGGGATCTCCCCCACGTTCCACGCGGACACGATGTTGCGTCGCGAGTCGGGATTGGTCTTGAGCATCTCGAGCGCCGCGGAAATCTGGTCGATGTGCTCGCCCGACGGCGTCGGCCAGCTTCTCCATTGGACGCCGTAGACAGGGCCGAGTTCGCCGTTCTCGTCGGCCCACTCGTCCCAGATCGTCACGCCCCTGTCCTGAAGCCATCGCACGTTCGAGTCGCCGCGCAGAAACCACAGCAATTCGTAGATGATCGACTTCAGATGCACCTTCTTGGTGGTGATCAGTGGGAAACCCTGAGCGAGGTCGTAGCGGAGCTGATGCCCGAACAGACTGCGCGTTCCGGTCCCGGTGCGATCGGCCTTGGGCGTGCCGGTGTCCATCACCAGACGCAGCAGGTCTTCATATGGCGTCGGAATCGTCTCTGTCGAGCTGAGGTCGCGGATGGCCGTACTCACGACTGCCAGTCTAGGGCCGCCGCACCTGCCCCCTGCCCCTGCGACACCCCTTGTGGGTTGCGTGTGGCTCGTGTGATGTGTGGTGACAACAGACTAGGCTCGACGCGTGCCTCCCCGCCCGCGTACCCGCGCCAACCGCTACGCACGACGTCGCAGGTCACGAGTCGCGTCGAAGTCACACGACCTGACTCCACTCCAGTGGGAAGCACTTCAGGAGGCGTGGGGCGGATGCGCGTACTGCCACGCCGATGGTGTTGCGCTACAACGCGATTGCATGTTGGCGATCTCCCGTGGTGGTCGCTACACCCTGAGCAACGTGGTGCCGTGCTGCCGCTCGTGCAACGCCAGCAAGTGCAATACCGAGGTCACCACCTGGATGCGTCGCAAGAAGCTCGACGAACGTTTGTTCCTGGTCCGGCAGGCGCAGATCATCGCCGAACTGACCGACACCGTCGACGAAGCGCAACCCACGGAATGACCAGTCCGCGGAATGACCAGCCCTCGTGAGAACCGCCCTCATGAGAACACTGCGAGACCTGTGCCGATGAAGTACACGCCGACGACGAGACACGTAATGATGGTGATCGGCGAGATGTTTGCCTCGAGCCACTCCCTGAAGTTGTTCAGCGCCGGATCGAGCCGGTGACCTCCCACTATCGCAATGAGCAGCGGAAGCAGGATGCCGAGACTGGCGATGAGGACAAAGATCACCAGCACTATCCACGCCTCTGACCGGTTCCCGGTGTCCTCGGCTATGCGCGCCCCCGCGCCGAAACTGAGTGGCACGTTCTTCACGATTGCCACCGCCTCGATGAGTCCGAGCCCCAACACCGACAGCCCCGACATCGCCGTCACCCTGGCCAGCAGTTTCGCTTCGCTCGCCGGCTCACCTGGTGCGGGTCGCTTTCGCCAGGCAACCACTGCGAGTCCAAGGAAGATCACCCCGAGAATCAGGGTGAAGATCTTGACTCCGTCATCCGTGGCGGCGGGTGAATCCTCTTCTGCCACGTCCGTCACCGCGACCGCGATGCCCGTCACGACGAGCAGACTGATGATCCACCCCACAGCAAAGAGAACCGCTTTGGCGCGGCCGTGTTCGGACAACAGGAGCACGACACCCGAGATGATCGCGACCGGACTGATCGCGACCGTCACCGCGATCGGCAACACATCTCCAACGGCGGTGGCGATCACGCCGGTACTCCCGTCACGAAGCCACTGCCTGCCACGAAGCCACTGCCTGCCACGAAGCCACTGCCTGCCACGACGAGCCTGAACCTCTCACGATTGACGCCCTCCGCACTCACCGACGATTGACTGCGCAAGTCTTCCAGCAGTTGCGCAGATTCGTCGTAGATCACGGCAAAGTCGGCACAAACTGGGCGGTGGTGCCGCTTGTCGAAACTCGACGTTCCACACGCGGCTCGAGTCGGCAGACGCGGCTGGTGTACCGGCCGCGTTTGCCAATTCGAGCCGCGTCTGTGATGTCGATCTGCCCGGGGAGCCTAGTCCGAGAGACCCGCGGCCACGGTCGCGCCCAACTCCCAGCACGCCTCGAGGACCGCCTTGTCCGGCTTGTTCGACGCGATCACGTACTCCGCGGCCTTCTCCCAACCAAGCCCCGCGGTGATCCGGTCGACAGCGTTCACCGCGCCTTCCGTTCCCTCGTTGCCGTGAAGGTAGAGGCCGAACGGGCGACCGCGCGTCGAGTCGAGGATCTGGTAGTAGGAGCAGTCGAAGGCGTGCTTGAGTGCGCCCGAGATCGACCCGAGGTTCGCCGGGCTGCCAAGGACGTAGCCGTCGGCGTCGAGGAAGTCGCTCGTCGATACCGACAGCGCGGCCCGGCGCACGACGTCGACCCCCTCGATCTCGGGGTCGGTCGCGCCGGACACCACCGCCTCGAACATCGCCTGGCAATGCGGCGACGGCGTGTGATGGATGATCAGCAGGCGACTCATGATCTGCTCCCCGAGGTCATCGTGCCCGTCCGGAAAACGCCAGGAGCCGATCGGCCGCGCTCGCCGAGTCGGTGTCGGCGCACTCGAGAGCAGCGCCGAAAAGGCCCAAGCCCCTGAGTTCTTCAATGAGAGGCGACGCGTCGCTGAGAAGGTACTCGACGAGATCGTCCGACGGCTCCCACCTGATTCCGATACCGACGCAGAGGTCGTGGGTGTGCAGCGCGAGATCCATGGCGCGCATGATCAGCAGGTCGTCACCCGAGCGCTGCCCGGCCCGATGATCCACGGCAGCGCTGAGGTCAGCGGCCGCTGCGGACTCGCGCAGCATGGTTTCGTAGCACCAGAACTCACCAACCGGATCGTCGACGATGTAGTCGGAGTCCCTGGTCGTCTCGACATCGCCGGCACTCGCACCCGCGAGCAGCATCGCGTATCGATGGCCACCGCCGGTGACGTGATTGATGAGGTCGCGGTTGGTCCAGCCATCGGCGCCACTGCGGCGATCGAGCGCAGCCGGACCGACCTGCGCGAGCGCGTCGGCCCAGAGCTGCTCCGCATCCAGCAGCGCACGGACAGCGTCACTCATGTGCTGGGCCGCTCGTCACGTCCATGGAACTGGGCCACAGCACGCTTCATCATCTCTCTGGCTCGGGAGCGATCTCCCGCGTAGTCGTAGGCGCGCGCGATCCGATACGTGTTGTGCCAATCGGAGGGGTTCGCTTCCCACTCCTGCTTGACCTGTGCGAAGAGTTCGTCCGCGGCCTCGCGTTCGATGCGACCCGACGCTCGACGCGGCAGGTCGGAGACGTTGAGTTCACGCCCCTCCTGCGCCATGATCCGCGCCAGTTTCTGATGTTCGATACCCGCACGCAGCGTCGACCAGATCAGCCACGCACCGAGGAACGGCAGGATCAACACACCGATGCCGAGCCCCACCGCCACGACGCCGCCGTGCGCGATGAGTTGCACACCGGTCCTGCCGAGCAGCACGAAGTAGACGATCATGGCGACAACGAGAAACCCGATCATCCACACGATCGGGCGGGCGTCGCGCTGCGTCGGATCCTTCTTGTGCTTCTTGTTCGGCTCGGCAGACATCGGCAGTTACAGGTCCATCAGTTCGTCGAGTCCGACGGTCAGGCCCGGGCGGGTGCCGATCTGGCGAACGCCGAGTAGCACGCCCGGCGCGAACGAACTGCGATCGATCGAGTCGTGACGGATGGTCAGCGTCTCGCCCTGTGTACCGAGGAGGACCTCCTGGTGCGCGACGAGACCGGCGAGTCGGACGGAGTGCACGCGCACGCCGTCGACAACTGCTCCCCGCGCGCCGGGGAGTTCCTCGGTCGTGGCATCGGGGCTCGGCCCGACGCCCGCCTGGGCACGCGACTCAGCGATCAGCGCCGCCGTGCGATACGCGGTGCCGGACGGCGCGTCGGCCTTATGCGGATGGTGCAGCTCGATGACCTCAACGGAGTCGAAGAAGCGCGCCGCCTGCTGCGCGAAACGCATCGACAGGACGGCTCCGATCGCAAAGTTGGGTGCGATCAGCACTCCGACGCCCGGCGCATCGGACAACCACTCGCGCACCTGCGCAAGACGTTCCGCGGTGAATCCGGTCGTACCGACGACCGCGTGAATTCCGTTCTCTATCAAGAACTTCAGGTTGTCCATGACCACGCTCGGATGCGTGAAGTCGATGACGACGGAGGTGTCCGTGTCGACGAAGGCAGCGGGATCGTCGCCCTTGTCGACGCCCGTGGTGAAGACGAGATCCTCGGCGGCCTCGACAGCGTCGACCATGGCCTGCCCGACCTTGCCCCCACTGCCGAACACGCCCACTCTGATCTCGTCACTCATCGGTGCTCCCTCTCCTCGCGTGCTCGGTCGAACATTCCTGTCCGAGTCTAGTGGGCGGCACTTTCGTGCCGACCCTCAGTAGATCGGCGCATCGCCGCGCTGGTGGTCGAAGACCAGCGACGTCGTGGTACCTGCGACTTCGCGTCTGGCATTGAGCATCTCGACGAACGTGCGCAATGCCTCGGTGTCGGCGGTCGCGACGTGCAGCAGGTAGTCGTCGGCACCCGCGAGAAAGAAGACGTCGATCACTTCATCTCGCTGTGCGATCTCGCCGACGAACTGGCGGATCTGCCCACGCGCATCCGACTGCAAGCTCACGGCGACCATTGCCCGCAATGGCCGTCCGACCGCGGCCGGATCGACGTCGGCGAAGAATCCGCGGATCACACCGGCGTCGACGAGCCGTCGGAGGCGTCCGTGTGCTGTCGACGCCGCGATCCCCACTCGTGCCGCAAGCTCACTGTTGGGGATACGCGCATCGAGTTGCAGGACGCGCAGTAGTTCACGATCGGTCGCGTCGAGCTCGACTGCCCGAACATCCTTCGGCGTGGCGGCCATCACAACTCCTCGATCTGACGATTCTTCACCTTGAACCGCAATCTACAGAACTTTCCTCATCAATATTGTGCACCATTCGACGTTCCTTCACGCTTGAAGGTGTTCAGCGCAGAGCAGCGCCTCCGCCGCGCAGCACATGACCACACCCCAACACTTCCGAGGAGCACCCGATGCGTATCGGCATCCCCACCGAAATCAAGAACAACGAATACCGCGTCGCCATCACGCCTGCAGGCGTCGCCGAGCTGACCAAACGCGGCCACGACGTGATCATCGAGGCAGGTGCAGGCCTCGGTTCCGCCATCGACGACACCGACTTCAAGGCCGCCGGCGCACAGATCCTCGACACCGCCGCCGCGGTCTGGGAGCAGGCCGACCTGCTCCTCAAGGTCAAAGAGCCCATCGAGGCCGAATACGGACTCATGCGCGAGGGCCAGACGATCTTCACCTACCTGCACCTTGCGGCCAGCCGCCCGTGCACCGACGCGCTGCTCGCGTCTGGCACCACGTCGATCGCCTACGAGACGGTCCGCGCCGCCGACGGTTCGCTTCCCCTGCTCGCCCCGATGAGCGAGGTCGCAGGCCGACTCGCTCCTCAGGTGGGCGCCTACCACCTCATGCGTTCCGAAGGCGGCCGCGGCGTGCTGATGGGCGGCGTCCCCGGTACCGAGCCCGCCGACGTCGTCGTCATCGGTGCCGGCGTCAGCGGCGTCAACGCCGCGACCATCGCCATGGGCATGGGCGCACAGGTCACCGTCTTCGACCTCGACATCGCCAAACTGCGCGCGGTCGACGCACGCTTCGGCGGCCGCGTCCACACCCGCTACTCGACGTCGCTGGCACTCGCCGACGCGGTCAAGCAGGCCGACCTGGTGATCGGCGCGGTCCTCGTCCCCGGCGCGAAGGCGCCTGTGCTCGTCCCCAACAGCCTTGTCGCGCAGATGAAGTCGGGCGCGGTGCTCGTCGACATCGCCATCGATCAGGGCGGCTGCTTCGAGGATTCGCGTCCCACCACCCACGACGACCCGACCTTCACCGTGCATGACACCGTGTTCTACTGCGTCGCGAATATGCCCGGCACCGTTGCCCGTACGTCGACGCAGGCACTCACCGGTGCCACGCTCCCCTACGTGCTGCAGCTCGCCGACAAGGGCTGGGAGAAGGCCTTGGCAGACAATGCCGCACTCGCAGGCGGCCTGAGCACCCACGCGGGCACGTTGTTCAATGCCGAGGTCGGCGCAGCGCTCGACATCCCCGCCGAGCAGAATCCGTTCGCCACCAGCTGACCACGACCTCCATCGCGAAACCGCCGGACCCGAGATCGCCTCGGGCCCGGCGGTTGTCGTGCGTGCCTGCAACTCAGGACGCGAGCAGGGCATCGATCCCGTTGGTCGTCACGACGGCGCCCAGGATGATGAGCACGGCACCGACGATCACTGCGTTGTACCGCGTGATCACCTCGTCGACCCGCGCCAGCGTCGCTCCCGCGCGGTCCCCTGCCAACTGCGTTGCCACGGTGGGTGCGGCCACTCCGATACTGCCGACGACGACGAACACGACGATTCCGACGGCCTGAGCGCCGATGTTGTCCGTCGCCTCGGCGACGGCGACACTGGCCGCGACAGCGAGGAAGAGGTTTTGGGGTTCAGCGCCGCCATACCGATACCGAAGGCAAAGACCGTTGACCCGCGCATACGCTCGATCGACTCGTACCACGACGGCACGTCGCCCTTGTTCGGGTTCCGCCACTCGCCATACCACTTCCACACGCCGAGGCCGAGGAGGATGACGCCCACAACGACGCCGACCACGCCGCCGACGGTCCCCGTCTCACCGGCGAGGGACACCAGGTCGGCGACAGCGACCACCACCCCGCAGACGATTACGAGCCCGAGAATCCAACCGAGCAGAAAGCTCCAACCAGCCCCCACCGACCGTCTGATCACCAGCGCCATGCTGACCATCACCAGTGGCGCCGACGCCATCAGTAGGCCGAGTGCAATGGGTAGAACGTCGACTGCAGCGCGAATCACCTGAGCAACATAACCGGACGGCGGCTGCGATGCGCACACTCGGGGTGCAGCACGACGACCCGTGTCGATAGCGGAAACCAGCCGGCGGCGACCAGTCACTGCGGAGATCACCAGGACAGCACCGTGGTCGCGGCGGCCTTTCCCTCGTGGAAACGACGTTCGGTCAGGTCGCCGCGGCCGTCGCGTCCCATGCGCAGCACCGACGAGGCGCGGGTGCCGTAGCCGTCCATGTCGACGAACATCGCTGAGAGCTCGTGTTCACGCTCGGGGTCGATGCCCGTGTCCGGCAGTCGCGCGGGGTCGGCCAGGCGCCGATCGTCGAGCATCGCAAGGTAGTCGTCCGGCAGCGCGCCCGGCTCGGCCGCGACGTGCTGGAACCGTCGAACACCATCGGTCACCTTGGGCCAGTCGCTGTCGAGCACGCCATTCGACAATCCGTGCCAGCCGGGCGCCACGGCCCTCGCCTCGGGCACGGGCGCATTCGTCGCCCACCAGACGTCGACGCCGTCGGCCACCAGCAGGTTGACCGGCGCGTATTCGTCGGCGTGTCGCAAAAGATGCTCCGCCGCTTCCCGCGGGGTGGCCTCACCGACGAGGAAGTCGACGGGCAGGTCGCCGCGTGATCGTTTGTCCGGCAGCACTTTCGGCTCGCCGATGCGCACATTCGTCACCGCCGCCATGCGTCGTGGCGACGTCGTCGACACACCCATCCACGTGCCGCCGGCCGTCAGATCACGACCACCGATGATCGGGGCGTCGGCCCACCGGTGAATGCCGTCGGTCGGTCGCGAGTAGATCTCGTCACGATTGGCGGCCAGGAGAAACTCGTATCCCGGGGCGGCGTCGACGGCGAACAGAATCAAACACACCGCGCGCGACCCCTTCTCACAGAATTCATTACGCCGAACCTACCGGCAGATAGTGCGCGCGGTTGGCGGCCCGGCGCTGCACCCCGGCGATCTCGCGTACGGCCTGCGCGACCATGCTGCGGTCGAGCGGAGACAACCGTTTCATGTCCAGCACGTCACTCACCTCCTCACCCCGATCAAACTGTGCGACTTGGTAATTGAGGCGGATTCGCTGCAAGATCTCGAAGACCTCGATCAAGGTGTCGGCCTGGTCGTTGGACAACAACTCGGTTCCCGACGCGGCGCGTAACCGACCGCGTGTTTCGAGTTGCGGCGACCCCACCGACAACGCCGCCCAGCGGGCGAAGTTCACCAGGGGACCGATCGCATGTTGCTTGATGTCGAAGTCATCGCCGCGACGAGTCAGAACATCACGCATCGACCGCATCTTCGCTCTGGTGGCAAGAGCTTCTGCCAGCAGGAGATTCAGCGTTCCTCGGTGTCGTCGAAGGTCGGCGAACACCTCGCCGACCGCCGGGAGCCCTTCATCGCCCCAGATGGGGCGGGCGTCGATCAACAACGACGTGAGAATCATGCCCTTGTTCTCCAACGGCTCGGCGAGCCACCGTTCCGCGGCAGCGCGCCACCGCGCGTGAGTGCGCGAGAACAACGGCATCGAGGCGATCGCGCCGTTGTCATCGACGGCCATGCCCGCTCCGCGGAGCACAGCGTCGACCTCTCCGAAGGCCACCCGATAAGCCTGCACCTGCTCGTCGCTGACGTCGTCGGAGAACGAGACGGCCGAGTCGATGTCGGAACTCAACACGGTCTCCCGACGAGCGTTGCTGCCCAACGACATCCACGTCAACTTGGTCGGGTCCAACTCCGGATGTGAGGCCAGGACGAGTTCGAGTGCACGACGGACCACTGCATCGACGACAAGAGACGCCATCGTGGTAACCGAGTGTGCTGGTTGCTCGCGACGGACCAGGTCGGCGATCAGGTACGGCACCCGAGACGCACGCTCCTGCAATTCGACGACGTCGCGCGCACGTGAGATCTGCTCGCGCAGAGCAACACTCGGCCCTCCGGGTGCCGCCACGAAGTCCGACGGCGCGACAACGCCGTGCACCACTCCGCCTGCGTCGACGACGGGCAGTGCCGTCAGGTCGTTCTCAAGGATCGTGGTGAGCGCGTCGGTGGCCGCGACGTGCGGCGCGACCACGGTTGCGCGACGCTGCGTCAGCGCGGTCACCGGGGTATCGAGCGATGCGCCCGCCGCGACAACTCGCTCACGGAGGATCGCGTCGGTGAGCACTCCGAAACCGCCGTCGCGCAACGGGATCAGCACGTGGTCGCGATTGCGCTCGGTCATCAGTTGCGCCGCTTCCCGCACCGACATGTCGGCCGTGCCGACAACCGGGGCTGAGCGGATGAGGCTCTCGACGGTGTGGTCGACCGATCCGGCGGGCTCACGCCGGTGTGCGACGGTGAGCTTGTCCGCGACGACTCCGGCAGCCTCACCGCCCCGCTCATCTTCCGCCATCGCCACTCCCCTCACCGAACATCCTCGTCACCATGTCGTCACCGACGACGGCGGCCCGTCGTCCACTCCATTGTGGACGACGGGCCGTCGAGTTCTCGCGGCGAGCGCCGCGGCGTCAGCAGATCAGGCGTCTGCCGAAGCCTTGTCTTCGGACTGCTCCGCATCGCTGCCGGACTTGTCGCTGTCGTCGACCGGGACGAGGCTGATCTTGCCGCGCTCGTCGATGTCGGCGATCTCGACCTGAAGCTTGTCGCCGACCTTCACGACATCCTCAACCTTGTTGATGCGCTTGCCCTTACCGAGCTTGCTGATGTGCACCAGACCGTCGCGGCCCGGCAGCAGCGACACGAACGCGCCGAAGGCGGTGGTCTTCACCGCGGTGCCAAGGAAGCGCTCGCCCACCTTGGGCAGCTGCGGGTTGGCGATAGCGTTGACCTTGTCGATCGCGGCCTGCGCCGAGACGCCGTCGGCAGCACCGATGAACACGGTGCCGTCGTCCTCGATCGAGATGTTGGCGCCGGTGTCCTCGGTGATGCCGTTGATCGTCTTGCCCTTGGGGCCGATCAGCTCGCCGATCTTGTCCATCGGGATCTTGATGGTGGTGATCCGCGGGGCGTACGGGCTCATCTCGTCGGGCTCGTCGATGGCCTCGGCCATGACGTCAAGGATGGTCAGGCGCGCGTCCTTGGCCTGGCTCAATGCGCCGGCCAGCACCTTCGACGGGATGCCGTCGAGCTTGGTGTCGAGCTGAAGCGCCGTGACGAAGTCCTTGGTGCCCGCGACCTTGAAGTCCATGTCGCCGAAGGCATCTTCGGCACCGAGGATGTCGGTGAGCGCGACGTAGCGGGTCTCGCCGTCGACAGTGTCGGACACGAGGCCCATCGCGATACCCGCGACCGGAGCGCGCAGCGGCACACCGGCATTGAGCAGCGACATGGTCGACGCACAGACCGAACCCATCGAGGTGGAACCGTTGGAGCTCAACGCTTCCGACACCTGACGAATCGCGTACGGGAAGTCCTCGACGCTCGGGATCACCGGCACGAGGGCACGCTCGGCGAGCGCGCCGTGGCCGATCTCGCGACGCTTGGGCGATCCGACGCGACCGGTCTCACCGGTCGAGTACGGCGGGAAGTTGTAGTGGTGCATGTAGCGCTTCGACGTCTCGGGTCCGAGCGAGTCGATCTGCTGCGCCATCTTGACCATGTCGAGTGTGGTGACACCGAGGATCTGGGTCTCGCCGCGCTCGAACAGTGCCGAACCGTGGGCGCGCGGGATCACGGCGACCTCGGCCGAGAGCGACCGGATATCGGTGATGCCACGACCGTCGATACGGAAGTGGTCGGTCAGGATGCGCTGACGCACGAGCTTCTTGGTGACCGAGCGGTATGCCGCACCGATCTCCTTCTCACGACCCTCGAACTGCTCGCCGAGCGAGGCGAGGATGTCGGCCTTGAGTTCGTCGGTCTTCTCGTCGCGCTCCTGCTTGCCCGGGATGGTGAGGATCTGCGAGAGACGCTCGGTGGCAGCAGCCGAGACGGCGTCGTAGACCTCGGACTCGTAGGCCGGGAAGAGCGGGAACTCAGCGGTCTCCTTGGCAGCGGCCGCTGCGAGCGACTTCTGCGCCTCACAGAGACGAGCGATGAACGGCTTGGCAGCCTCGAGGCCCTCGGCGACGATGGCCTCGGTCGGCGCCTGCGCGCCGCCTGCCACGATGTCGATGACGTTGTCGGTTGCCTCGGCCTCGACCATCATGATCGCGACGTCGGCGTCATCGCCTTCTCCGACGATGCGGCCGGCGACGACCATGTCGAAGACTGCGCCTTCGAGCTGCTCGACGGTCGGGAACGCCACCCACTGGCCGGCCTTGTTCTCCTCGGTCGGGATGAGCGCGACACGCACGCCACCGACAGGACCGGAGAACGGCAGGCCCGCGAGCTGGGTCGACGCCGATGCCGCGTTGATCGCGACGACGTCGTACAGATCCTTGGGGTCGAGGCTCAGGACGGTGACGACGACCTGGATCTCGTTGCGCAGGCCGTCGACGAACGACGGACGAAGCGGACGGTCGATCAGACGGCAGGTCAGGATGGCATCGGTCGACGGACGGCCCTCACGGCGGAAGAACGACCCGGGAATGCGTCCCGCGGCGTACATACGCTCTTCGACGTCGACGGTGAGGGGGAAGAAGTCGAAGTGCTCCTTGGGATGCTTCGACGCCGCTGTCGTCGACAGCAGCATGGTCTCGTCATCGAGGTAGGCGGTTACCGAACCGGCTGCCTGCAGGGCGAGACGTCCGGTCTCGAACCGGATGGTGCGGGTGCCGAAGCTGCCGTTGTCGATGACGGCCGTTGCCTCGGTGATCGCGTCGTCGAACTCCTCGACGACCTCAGTGGTGGTGACATCTGTCATGTGGGCTATGAATCCCTTCGTGCCGGTCGCATTCGACGCGACCGTGGTGGTGGCCGCCCATAGCGACCCGAATATGCGGATTGGGACCAGGAGCGACAGACTGACGTGCGCTCCCGATGAACTGCGCGAATGAACTCGCGCACCGGGGCGCGCGTAGCGCCACTACCGGCCCAGAACATCGCGCGAAATGGCCACTGCATGCCAGGGCCGCCCTAGTGCGACCCGTGGGTGCTCAGACGGCCTTCGATCGAAGCGGCCGGAATCATCTGGCGATTCCGGCGGCCACTACCGAGGACCGATCTGACTCTACGACATGTGTGTGAGCACACAAATCTGCAACGTTCCGCTTATCAGCCTATCATCGCTGCCCCTGAGACCAGGAAACGACGAGGCCGGGAAACGACGAACCGGCCACCTCCACGTGGGAGATGACCGGTCCGTTCAGTTCGTGTGTCGCTCAGCGACGGAACCCAGGGTCGCTCAGCGACCGCAGCTCGGGGTCGCTCAGCGACCGCAGCTCGGGGTCGCTCAGCGACCGCAGCTCGGGGTCGCTCAGCGACCGCAGCTCGGGGTCGCTCAGCGACCGCAGCTCGGGGTCGCTCAGCGACCGCAGCTCGGGGTCGCTCAGCGACCGCAGCTCGGGGTCGCTCAGCGACCGCAGCTCGGGGTCGCTCAGCGACCGCAGCTCGGGGTCGCTCAGCGACCGCAGCTCGGGGTCGCTCAGCGACCGCAGCTCGGGGTCGCTCAGCGACCGCAGCTCGGGGTCGCTCAGCGACCGCAGCTCGGGGTCGCTCAGCGACGCAGGCCGAGGCGCTCGATCAGCGAGCGGTAGCGTGCGATGTCGACCTTGGCGACGTACTTGAGCAGGCGGCGACGACGGCCGACGAGCAGCAGCAGACCACGACGGCTGTGGTGATCGTGCTTGTGCTCCTTGAGGTGCTCGGTGAGGTCGGTGATGCGCTTGGTCAGCAGCGCGACCTGAGCCTCGGGCGAGCCGGTGTCGGTCTCGTGGAGGCCGTACTCGGTGAGGATTTCTTTCTTCTGCTCGGCAGTCAATGCCATGGAGATACTCCTGTTGTTTCAGTCCCGCGTCATCTGTGACCAGCGGCAATCCCACCCGGGATCGTCAACGCTGATTCGGTGCGCCACCGCGGACTGCAGCGGCACCGACATGTCAGGCTACCAACCGCGCAGGTCCCAGCCCAAATCGCGCCAAAGCGCCCTGGGTCCTACGAGCCGCTCTGGGTCGCGGCGAGAATGCCTCGGGTCTTGTCGACGTCTCCGCTCATCGCGGTCAGCAGATCGTCGATGCTGTCGAAGTTCTCCATGCCGCGGATTCTGTCGACGAAGTCGACGGCGACGTGCTGACCGTAGAGGTCGGCCGTGGTGTCGAGGACGAATGCCTCGACAGTCCGCGTACGCCCGGAGAACGTCGGGTTGGTACCCACCGACACAGCCGCCTGGTAGCTCTCCCCCGGAATCACCTGGCCCACAACCGGTCCGGGTCCAAGAACCGTGAACCACGCGGCGTACACCCCGTCAGCCGGAATGGCCGCGTACATCGGCGGTGCGACATTGGCTGTGGGATAACCCAATTCGCGTCCACGTCCGTCACCGCGAACCACCACTCCCTCGACGCGGTGGGGCCGTCCGAGGGCTTCTGCCGCGCGCTCGACGTCGCCCGCAGCAACGCACGAGCGGATGTAGGTCGACGAGTAGGTCACCGCGTGCTCGCCGAACAGCGAGATGGCCTGCACCTCGAACCCGAAGCGCTGACCGAGCTCTGTGAGCTTCTCGACGTTGCCCGCGGCCTTCTTCCCGAAGGTGAAATTGGCACCGACCACCACTTCGGCGGCATGCAGGCTCTCGACGAGAACGTTGTGCGCGAAGTCCTTCGGAGAACGCGACGCCAGCTCGGGGGTGAACGGCATCACGCAGAAGACGTCGATTCCCAACTCCTCGGCCAACTCGGCCCGACGAGTCAGCGTCGTCAACTGTGGTGGGTGCGTTCCGGGGCGGACCACCTCGGCGGGGTGCGGGTCGAACGTCATCAACACCGACGGGATGCCACGCTCGGCCGCCGCGGAGGTCGCGGCGTGGATCAACTGCGCGTGCCCCCGGTGGACGCCGTCGAACACACCGATGGTGACCACACACCTGCCCCAATCCGCGGGCACCTCGTCCAGACCTCGCCATCGCAACACGCCGACAAGCCTACGGCGACCGACGCCGGTGAACCAGCACCCGCGCCCGCCCGATGCCGATCCGAACGCGCATCGTGAATCACGCACGTCCACACAGTGAATCGCGGCATGCCACCACACCAATGACAGTTGTCCATGCCGCGATGGCGCCGGGTTGGGTCGGCCACGGAGCTTCGGCGTAGGTAGGCGGGGCTAAGCTCGTTTCATGCCTCAAACCCGAGCTGCCGGTCCCGATACGTCCGTGGCCGAGTTGTCGACGGTCACCCAGGACTACCTCAAGGTCATCTGGACCAGCCAGGAGTGGGCCGAGGTCAAGGTGACCACCAAGATGCTCGCCGACAAGATGGGCGTATCGGCGTCGACGGCGTCGGAGGCCATCCGCAAACTCGCCGATCAGGGCCTCGTCTCACACGAGCGGTACGGCGCAGTCACCCTCACCGACGAGGGTCGGGCGGCCGCGGTGCTGATGGTGCGACGCCACCGTTTGATCGAGACATTCCTCGTCCGCGAACTCGGCTACGGGTGGGATGAGGTGCACGACGAGGCCGAGGTCCTCGAGCACGCGATGTCCGACCGCTTCATGGCGCGCCTCGACACGAAACTCGGTCATCCGGACCGCGACCCGCACGGCGACCCCATCCCGCGTGTCGACGGCTCGATACCCGCACCGGAGGCGTTCTCACTCGCCGATCTCGACACGGGTGAGGGCGGCAGAATCGCACGAATCTCCGATACCGATCCCGAGGTGCTCCGCTACTTCGACCAACTCGGAGTCGCTCTGGACTGCGTGGTCCACGTCTCCGAGAAACGCCCGTTCGCCGGCACGATCTCGATCTCGATCGACGGCGCCGAGCCGATCGTGCTCGGCGACATCGCCGCTCGCGCGATCTTCCTCGTCGCCGAGCACTGAACACGACGCACTGTCAGGAGCGCGTCAAGCCACGCGTCGCTATCGCAGCGTTGCCGGCCGCACGACCATCACAGAACTCGCCCGACGCCCCTTTTCCTGCACCAGCGCGATGGCCTGCCCGGCGGGGTCGACAACCACGTAGATGCCCTTGCGCCCGATCGGCGTCAACCACCGTCCCTGACTAATGGATTCGGCCTCGTCGTCGTCGATATCGCGGTGCGGGAAGGAGATCAGGGCGGCCTCGTCGATCGTGAGACTGAGCTCGGGACGCTCAGCCAACTGCTCGAGGGTCCGTGCGTGTTCCAATGTGAACGGGCCGACCGCGGTTCGACGCAGCGCGGTCAGGTGTCCCCCGACTCCGAGTGCCGCGCCGAGATCGCGTGCGAGAGAGCGGATGTAGGTTCCTGCGGAACAGTCGACGACGACGTCGAGGTCGACGAACTCCCCCTCGTCGCGTCGAGCCAACACGTCGAATCGCGAGACGGTGACCGGCCTCGCGGCGAGCTCGAACTCCTCGCCGGTCCGTGCCAGCGCGTGCGCGCGCCTGCCGTCGACCTTGATCGCGCTGACCTTGGCAGGCACCTGCTCGATGTCGCCGGTGAGTGTCGCGACCGTTGCCGCGATCTGCTCGTCGGTGATCGACGACGCGTCGGCGCTCGAGATGACCTCGCCCATACGGTCGTCGCTGTCGGTTGCGGCGCCCAGGCGGATGGTCGCGGTGTACGACTTGGTGGTCAGTGCGAGCAATCCGAGCAGTTTTGTCGCCCGCTCGACGCCGACCACGAGCACTCCGGTCGCCATCGGGTCGAGTGTGCCCGCATGGCCAACTCGTCTGGTGTTGAACAGCTTTCGGCAACGAGAGACGACGTCGTGACTCGTGATGCCCTCATTCTTGTCGACGATGACCAATCCGGCGTTCTCGATCGATGAGTCGGCCACGTCAGCTCATCACGATCGTCGTGGTGATGTAGCCGTCGTCGACCAGCCAGCGCCCGGAGAACTCGGTGATCGGTGTTCCCCCGTCGATGACCGAGCCGTCGATCAGGATTCGGGAGCGGAAGGTCCCCATATTCTCCGCGGTCTGCTCGAACGTGATGTGGGCATCCTCGAAGCCGAGCCAGCGTTGGGTCAGCGGAAACCATGCCTTGTAGGTTGTCTCCTTGGCGCAGAACAGAAGTCGATCCCAGTGCAGCCCCGACGGCCGCTGTGCGATGACGTCACGTTCGGCAGGAATGCTGGTGTGCTCGAGCACGCCGTCGGGCAGCACGTCGTGCGGCTCGGCGTCGATCCCCAGTGTCCTGACGCCCATCGCGTACGCGACGATGGCGGCACGATATCCGTCGCAGTGCGTCAGGCTGCCCACGATCTGGTTCGGCCACAACGGCATTCCCTTGTCGCCGCGCATGATCGGCGTCGGCTCGATCCCGAGCTGTCCGAGCGCCTGACGGGCGCAGTGACGCGCCGTGATGAATTCACGACGACGCTTCTCGACGGCGCGCGAGATCAGCGATTCCTCGGCGGGCATCGGCTCGAGACCCGGTGGGTCGCCGAAGGATTCGGCGGAGGCGACGCCAGGTGGGAGGAGTCGTTCGATCACTTGTCGCCCTCCTGACCTGAGCTCGTCTGACCCGAGCTTCGCTGTGCTCGACGCTGCGCCACGCGTTCGGCGAACTCGCGGGCACGCTCGGCGTAATCCGGCGGCAGGTTGAAGCGCGCGCCGTGATCGGGTAGATCCTGTTCGCGCACACCGGGATCGGGTGCGATCTGACGTAGCAGCGGTTCGGGTAGGCCGCGTCGCTTCCACTCGCGCGGGTATCCGACCGACACCTCCTCGAACCGCACGTCGTCGTACCAGGTGGTGCGCGGGATGTGCAGATGTCCGTAGACGCTGCATGTGGCGTTGAACCGCGTGTGCCAGTCGGCGGTGAGTTCACTGCCGCACCACAGTGCGAATTCGGGGTAGAACAGCGCGTCGGTCGGTTCGCGCCGCAGCGGCCAGTGATTGATCAGGATGGTCTTCTCTGCCGGGTCGAGTGCCTCGAGACGCTTGCGCGTCGACTCGATGCGCGCCCTCCCCCACGCGTCCCGGGTCGGGTACGGCTCGGCGGACAGCAAGAACTCGTCTGTCGCCACCACGTTGCGTTCCCGTGCGACAGCGAGCGCCTGCAGCGCCGTCGAGGTGCCCTCCGGGCGGAACGTGTAGTCGTAGAGCAGAAACATCGGCACGACGCGGACGGGTTCGCTGCCATCGCCCGCGTCGAACAGCGGGTAGATGTCTTCCGGCGTGACCACCCCGATGTCGCGGCACGCCTGGACGAGGTAGTCGTAGCGCGCGACACCGAAGATCTGCAGCGGGTCCTTGGCGGTGGTGTAGAGCTCGTGGTTGCCCGGCACCCAGATCACCGTGTCGAATCGAGCCTTGAGTCGACGCAGGGTGTCGATGATGTCGTCGGTACGTTCGGACACGTCGCCCGCGACGATCAGCCAGTCGTCGGGAGCCGACGGTCGAATCTGGTCGACGATGCTCTCGTTGCCGCGGTGCGCGACGTGAAGATCGCTGATCGCCCAGAGTGTAGCCACGAGGATCCATCGTGCCAGATGGCCGCGGCGCCACTGTTTTCAACCGAATGAATCACCGGTGACCCACTCGATGTTGCGTTCCACCTTGTGTCAGGATGCGCACGTGTATCCGAGCCAACCCCAGCCGCCTATTGCACAACCACCTGGTCATTCCTACCAGCCCCCGTACCCGATGTACCCGCCACGCCGCCCCGCCCGCACACCTCTCGGCGACCGCGGCCCGTGGTGGGCACAAGCCCTGGTCAGCGCAGCGATCGGCGGATTCTTCTTTGTTGTGAGCTGCGCGCTCCAAATCGCTCTGAGTGAGTTCGGGTTGCACGATTGGTGGAGATTCAGCGTCTGGACGTTGGCAGCCCTGCTATACATGGGCGTCCTCGCCGTGTGGGCCCGATCCACTCCGCAACGAATCCTCGGTCCCGGCGCCGCCTTGGTGCTCCTGGGATTGCAACGTGTACTCGACGCACTGTGGGCTATCTCCGGCCCACGCCTCTACTCGGGCTGGACCTACGCCGAATTCGAATGGTGGTACAGCGCCAATAACGGACTCGTCATTCTTGGCGTCGTGGTGGGGTGGTCACTCGCACGCAGAAGAACTGCCTTCGCGTTGATCGGCATCATCCCGGCGCTCGCGCTCAGCGCGGCGGGGGGATGGATCGAGCAGGCAATCCACTATCCGAAGTCGTACATAACTGCGTCGCTTCTCGACGGCGTCGTATTCATAGGCTTTTGTGTGCTCGGCATCCTCAGTGTGTGGGCCTGCGACGGAATCGGCCTGGCCATCCGACGCGGACGCACTCAGAGCAGACCGCGACCTGCGTACCCACAGCCCGGCTACTGAGTGGACGCCGCGCGAGCCGTCGACATTGGTGCCGTCGATCAACCGCGCTCGTGTCCGACCCGCTGCCACCGGCCTGACCGAATCCGCCACACGACGGTCAGCATGCGAATCACCATGAACACCACAAGGCCCGTCCAGATGCCGGCCAATCCCCAGTCGAACGCCAGGGACAGCCAGATCAGCGGTAAGAATCCGACGAGCGCGGCCACCAACGTCGCAGACCGTAAGTATGCGGCGTCGCCGCTGCCCAGGAGCACACCGTCGAGCGCGAATACGACTCCCGCAATCGGCAGCATGGCGACGAAGAACCACCAGGGCGTGCTGATCGCGTCGAGCACCCTGGCATCGCTCGTGAACAGTCTCGGCAGCACGCCGGCGCCGATGGCGAAGACCCCTGCCATTGCCGACGCAGCCACCACCGACACGACAGTCACCCTGCGAGCCACGTTCTGGGCCGCTGTGACCGCACCCGCCCCGAGCGCGGCACCGACCAACGCTTGAGCCGCGATGGCCACCGAGTCCAGGAACAGTGACATGAACTCCCACAGTTGAAGTGTCAGCTGATGAGCAGCAACGGCGGCCACCCCGA
Source organism: Gordonia sp. 852002-51296_SCH5728562-b (assembly GCF_001665475.1). Taxonomy (NCBI): domain Bacteria; kingdom Bacillati; phylum Actinomycetota; class Actinomycetes; order Mycobacteriales; family Gordoniaceae; genus Gordonia; species Gordonia sp. 852002-51296_SCH5728562-b. Next base: position 37,092 of record NZ_LZMI01000134.1, read on the forward strand.
AGCGGGCCGCGACGGCAGCCGCCGACAGAAAGCACACCTGGAACGAGAGGCTGCGCGCCACGAGGTCGCGCGCCATCACGAGTTGGGCTCGGATCACCGCCCACCGAGGACGCAACGCGCGGCGCCCACCATCGGGGAGCACTTCGCGCAGGAGTCGCGTCGCGAACAATAGACCGGTGATCGATTGTCCGACGACGTTGGCAATTGCGCTGCCCTGCAAGCCGAGCCGCGGGAAGAACCACAGCCCGTGGACCAGCCCCACCAACAGCACTGCCCCGACCGACAATCCGACCACGACGTACACGACCGGTCGTCGGGTCTCCTGGACACCACGCATCCAGCCGTTGCCCGCCATCGACACGAGAATGAGTGGCACGCCGAAGCATGCGATTCGCAACCACGAAGTTGCTTCCGCCGCAACGTGACTCGCATCCGGACCTGACGTGCCGACCATGAGTCGCATCACCCACGGTGCCAGCGGATAGATCACGGCGACGATCACACCACCGACGCCGAGCGCGATCCACGTCGCCTGCACGCCCTCTCCCACCGCGCCCGCGCGGTCGCCCGCACCGAAGCGTCGAGCCGAACGCGCGGTTGTCCCGTACGAGAGAAAGGTGAGCTGGGTACTGATCACCGAGAGCACCAGAGCACCGACGCCGAGCGCGGCCAATTCGTCGCCGCCGAGGCGCCCGACAACGGCGAGGTCGAGGAGGAGATACAGCGGCGGCGCGGTCAGCACCGCAAGAGCCGACACCGACAACACCGCGATGCGGCGTATCCCCGTGTCCGGGGCGATCGCCTGGGCGTCGGCCTGTCGGGCGGGCTCGGTCAGAGCAACCCCACCAGCCGGTCGACGACCTCCTGGGCACTCCCGATATCGCTGTACCCGGAGGCGTGTCGATGACCGCCGCCGCCGAGTGCGCGCGCGATCGGAACCAGATCGACCGATGCCTTCGACCGCAACGAGACCGTCCAACTCGCCGGTTCGATCTCCTTGAACACCGCCGCGATCTCGGCGCCTGCCGTGGTTCGCACGATGTCGATGATGCTTTCGGACTCTTCCCAGCTCATGCCGACCATCGCGTCGTGATCGACGACGGCGTAGACGAGTCCCGCACCGTCGGCTGCTTTCGGGATGAATGTCGCCGACGCCAGAACCCCGGCCACCATCGACAGCCACGAGAAGGGATGGGTGTCGAACAGCGCCCGACTCCACCGTCGACCGTCGACTCCGCTGTCGAGTAGTCGCGCCGCGACCCGAAACGAGTCGGGGCGCGCCCATTTGAACGATCCGGTATCTGTCGCGAGACCCGCGTACAGACACGTCGCGATGTCGGCGTTCAGCGGAACGTCGAGTTCGTCGATGAGTCGCAGGACGAGTACGGCGGTGCAGTCGGCGTCGGGGTCGACAAAGTCGAGGTCACCGAAACCCCCGTTGGACATGTGATGGTCGACGACGACCGACGTGACCGCGCCCTCGAAGACCGCGGCCAAATCGCCGAGCCGATCAGGTCCGGCGGCGTCGACCGACACGGTCACGTCGTGCCCCTTGAGTGCGTCCGGTTCGACGAGTAGCCCCCGCACCCCTGGCAGGTCACGAAGGGCCACGGGCAGGCTCTCGGGACCGGGATAGGAGACCTCGACGTCGAGGCCTCGTGTCGTCAACGCGAGTCCCAGCGCGAGTCCGCTACCGATGGTGTCGGCGTCGGGTCGGACGTGGCAGAGGATTGTCACCGCCGATGCCCCGCCGAGGACATCTGCGATCGCCGCAGGGGAGGCAGTGGTCACTCGCGTGAACCGTCCTCGCCGTCTTCGTCCTTGCTTCGATACGGGTCTGCGTCACCGGCAGGTTGCGCTTGTTTCGCCTGGCGCGCGACGAGTTCGTCATTGGCGCGTGCGCGCGCCACGAGTTCTTCCATGTGGCGCGCGGCGTCGGGAACGGTGTCGAGGACAAAACTCAATGTCGGGGTGAAGCGCACGCCTGTTCCGGCGCCGACCTTCGAGCGGAGAATCCCGGTCGCCTTGGCGAGTCCCGCGGCAGCGGCCTCGTAGTCGGGTTCGGCATCGATCGATTCGCCCATGACGGTGTAGAAGACCGTCGCGTCGTGCAGGTCGTTGGTCACCTTGGTATCGGTGATCGTGACGTGGGCCAGCCGCGGGTCCTTGATGTCGTGGGCGATCGACGACGCCACGATCGACGAGATCCGCTTGGCCATTCGCTGTGCCCGTGCCGGGTCAGCCATGGGGTGTCCTTCCTCCAGAATCGAAGCACTGTGAGTGAGGAACGTACTCCCCTTCCGGGGCCGTCGGGCACCAAGTGCCCTCAGACCCCGGAAGGGGAGCGTGTTCGACGATCCGCGCGTCAGTCGCGCGGCTTCTCCTGCAACTCGTAGCTCTCGATGACGTCGTCGACCTTGATGTCGCTGTACGTCAGCGTGAGACCACATTCGTAGCCTTCGCGAACCTCGGTGACGTCGTCCTTCTCGCGTCGCAGCGACGAGATCGTGAGATTCTCGGCAACCACGACGTTGTCGCGAAGCAGACGAGCCTTGGCGTTACGGCGGATGAGACCGGACTGCACCAGGCAACCGGCGATGTTGCCGACCTTCGAGCTCTTGAAGATGGCGCGGATCTCGGCGCGGCCGAGCTCCACCTCTTCGTAGATCGGCTTGAGCATGCCCTTGAGCGCGCTCTCGATCTCGTCGATGGCCTGGTAGATCACCGAGTAGTACCGGATGTCGACGCCCTCGCGGTTGGCGAGCTCTGTGGCCTTGCCCTCCGCACGGACGTTGAAGCCGATGATGATCGCATCCGACGCCGCAGCGAGGTTGACGTTGGTCTCCGTCACGCCACCGACACCACGGTCGATGACGCGCAGCGACACCTCGTCGCCCATGTCGATACCGAGCAGCGCCTCTTCGAGCGCCTCGACGGTACCTGCGTTGTCGCCCTTGAGGATCAGGTTCAGCTGGCTGGTTTCCTTCAGCGCCGAATCGAGGTCCTCGAGGCTGATCCGCTTGCGGCTACGTGCGGCCAGCGCGTTGCGCTTGCGCGCGTTGCGCCGGTCGGCGATCTGCCGGGCGGTGCGATCTTCTTCGACGACGAGCAGGTTGTCACCTGCACCCGGCACCGACGTGAAGCCGATGACCTGGACGGGTCGCGAAGGCAGGGCCTCGTTGACGTCGTCGCCGTGCTCGTCGACCATGCGTCGCACACGACCGTAGGCGTCGCCTGCCACCACGGAGTCGCCGACACGCAGCGTTCCGCGCTGAACCAGCACGGTCGCCACAGGTCCGCGACCACGATCGAGGTGCGCTTCGATGGCGACACCCTGAGCGTCCATGTCGGGGTTGGCACGCAGATCGAGCGACGCGTCGGCGGTCAGCAGCACAGCTTCAAGCAACTGCTCGATGTTGGTGCCCTGCTTGGCCGAGATGTCGACGAACATCGTGTCGCCGCCGTACTCCTCGGGGATCAGCCCGTACTCGGTGAGCTGGCCGCGGATCTTCGACGGATCGGCGCCTTCCTTGTCGATCTTGTTGACCGCGACCACGATCGGCACGTCTGCTGCCTGCGCGTGGTTCACGGCCTCCACCGTCTGCGGCATGACGCCGTCGTCGGCGGCGACCACGAGGATCGCGATGTCGGTCGACTTGGCACCGCGGGCACGCATGGCGGTGAACGCCTCGTGACCAGGGGTGTCGATGAACGTGATCAGTCGATCGTCGCCGTTGAGGTGCGTGTTCACCTGGTAGGCACCGATGTGCTGGGTGATGCCACCGGCCTCGCCCTCGCGCACATTCTCCTTACGGATGGTGTCGAGCAGGCGGGTCTTGCCGTGGTCGACGTGACCCATGACGGTGACCACCGGCGGACGCTGTTCGAGATCCTCTTCGCCGCCCTCGTCCTCACCGTAGGAGAGATCGAAGCTCTCGAGGAGTTCGCGATCTTCGTCCTCCGGGCTGACTACCTGGACGTTGTAGTTCATCTCGGAGCCGAGCAGCTCCAGCGTCTCGTCGTTGACCGACTCGGTCGCCGTGACCATCTCGCCGAGGTTGAACAGCGCCTGGACCAGCGATGCCGGGTTGGCGTCGATCTTGTCGGCGAAGTCGGACAGCGAAGCGCCGCGGGCGAGACGAATGGTCTCACCGTTGCCGCGTGGCAGCCTGACGCCACCGACGGCCGGAGCCTGCATCGAGTCGTATTCTTGCCGCTTCTGACGCTTGGACTTGCGTCCCTTACGGGGTGCACCACCCGGACGTCCGAACGCACCGGCTGCGCCGCCACGACCGCGACCGCCGCCACCGGGACGTCCGCGGAAACCTCCGGGAGGACCTCCCGGTGCTCCGCCTGGCGCGCCTCCGCCGCCACCGCGATAGCCTCCGCCACCGCCGCCACTGCGACCGCCTGGTCCACCGCCGCGGCCCGGTCGGCCCGCGTCGGGACGTGCTGCACGACTGGGCATGGCACCCGGGTTGGGCCGAGGGGGCATGTTGCCCGGATTCGGGCGAGGTCCGCCCTGACCCGGTGCGGGACGTGCGCCTGCACTGCCGGGACCGGGACGCCCTGCACCCTGGCCGGGTCGGCCCTGCGTGGGACGCCCACCACCGGGGCGGGGTCCGCCCTGGCCGGGTCCGGGACGTGGTGCCGCCGGACGCGGAGCTGGTGCGGGTGCAGACGAATACGGATTGTTTCCGACGCGAGGCGCACGCGGTCCGGGCTTTGGCCCGGGACGTGGACTCGTCGGCGCAGGTGCGGAAGCCTGAGCTGCCGCGGGCGTCGACTTCTGTGCCGGCGCCGGAGTGGGCGCAGCAGGTGCCGGGGTGGCTGCAGGCGCAGGAGCCGGTGCCGACTGCGCGGCAGCAGGCGTCGGTGCGGGTGCAGGTTTCGGAGCCGCCGGCTTGGGGCCGGGGCGAGCTGCGCCGGGCTTGGGCGCAGCAGAGTTGTCACGAGCCGCGGCACCAGGCTTGGGTGCTGCCGACTTCGTGGAGTCGTTCTTGGCTGCTCCCCCGTTATCTGCGGGGAAGGATTCGCGAAGTCGGCGGGCCACGGGGGCCTCAACGGTCGACGACGCGGATTTGACGAACTCGCCCTGTTCTTTGAGACGTTCGAGCACTTGCTTGCTCGTTACGCCAAGTTCCTTGGCCAGTTCATGCACGCGGGCTTTGCCTGCCACTGCTCTCCTCACTTGGAGGCCGAGCGGCTTGCCCGCCACGGCCTCGGATTACGTCCGATACGTGCTCATCGTGGTGACTTCACGGTGTGCTCATGTCTTCTGCTACCTGTTCTGGCCCGTTAGGGCCGCTCTCGTCCGTGCCATCTCCCGAGCGGGTGAACAGCACTTCTTTGAGGTCGGACTGGTCTACGACCAGTCCCGGACTCCTCAGCGCCCGGGCAAACGCGTTGCGTCGAACCGCGGCGGACACACAGTCCGCCACCGGATGCAGCCACGCACCTCGCCCAGGCATGGTCTTCGCGATGTCGACAACGATCCTCGGGCCGCTCGCACCTGTAGGGGCGACGACACGGACCAGCTCTGCGATACCGGCTCGCTGCCGACATCCCAGACACATACGGATCGGACCTTGCGGAGAATGACTCTGCGAAGAATCGTTCCGCCGACCGGACCGGTCACCACCATCGGAAGTAACTCCACAGGGGGCGGCCGGCCGCATTCGCGTGACCATCGATCAGTCTAGCGCGCCGAGTACCGAACTGGACAACCGGACCTCATCACGCCCGTCCGGCTCCCGGCCCGCCCGACTGGCCGGCGGGTGCGCTGGGAGCGTCGTCGGCGTCGGAGCGGATGTCGATTCGCCACCCCGTCAGACGAGCGGCCAGTCGTGCGTTCTGACCTTCCTTACCGATCGCGAGCGAGAGCTGATAGTCGGGTACGACGACGCGCGCTGCCTTCTGTGCCGCGTCGACCACCTCCACCGAGACGACCTTCGCAGGCGACAGTGCGTTCCCGACGAACACAGCGGGATCGGTGTCGTAGTCGATGATGTCGATCTTCTCGCCGGACAACTCACTCATCACGTTGCGTACGCGCTGACCCATCGGTCCGATGCACGCGCCCTTGGCGTTGAGTCCGCTGACACCGGTGTGCACGGCGATCTTGGAGCGGTGGCCCGCCTCACGCGCGACTGCGACGATCTCGACCGAGCCGTCCTCGATCTCGGGTACCTCGAGTGCGAAGAGCTTGCGCACCAGGTTCGGATGGGTACGCGACAGCGTGATCTGTGGTCCACGCGGACCACGCGAGACGCCGACGACGTAGCACTTGATGCGGTCGCCGTGTTTGTAGCTCTCGCCGGGCACCTGCTCGGCGGGCGGGATGATTCCCTCCGCGCTGTTGGCGTCGCTACCGATCTGCACGACGATCATGCCGCGTGCGTTGGCGCGGGCGTCCTGTTGCACAACGCCACCAACGATCTCGCCCTCGTGGGTGACGAAATCGCCGAAGTTCTTCTCGTTCTCCGCGTCACGCAGACGCTGCAGGATGACCTGACGGGCGGTGGTGGCCGCGATACGGCCGAAACCCTCGGGGGTGTCGTCGTATTCGTGGACGACGGTGCCGTCCTCGTCGACCTCCTGCGCCATCACCCTGACCGCCCCGCTCTTGCGATTGACGTCGATGCGCGCGTGCGGCGCGAATCCGTCGGTGTGGCGGTATGCGGTGAGCAATGCGGTTTCGATGGCGGTGATGACCGTGTCGATCGAGATTCCCTTGTCGGCCTCGATCATGCGCAGTGCATTGATGTCGATGTTCATGGGGCGCTCCTATTCACTTGTCGGCTGCTATGGAATTTTCGGCTGTTGGTTGAGTTCTATGGTCGGTCGCTACGAGTTGACGGTGTCGCGACGTTGCGCGATCTGCGCGTCGTCGAGGCCGCACAATCGCAGCTCGGCGACTCCCGGCCGCGAGAAGTCGACGTCGACCACAGCACGTGTGACGGCGTCGAGTTCGACGGTGCGGACTCGGAAACGGCCGCGGTCGTTGCTCACGATGTCGACCTGGCCGTCGTGGAGCGGTCCGACCCTGCCTGCGACACGGGTCGGACCGTCGTCGCCGGCGAGATCGATGAGCACCTTGCGTCCGGTGGCACGACGCCACTGCCGTTCGGTGGTGAGCGGCCTGTCGACGCCGGGTGAGGTGACCTCGAGTGTGTCGATGTCGGCGTAGGCGGGATCGGCGTCGAGCGCGTCGGACAGCTCGCGACTGAGGTCGGCGAGCTCGTCGAGCGAACCTCCCCCATCCCGATCGACGGTCACGACGACCGCGTCGCCGTCTGCACCGTTGGTGATCACGACGTCTTCGACGTCGAATCCGCGGTCGGCGACAAAGGTGTCGACGAGCGTGCGGAGTTGTCGCGTATCGATGCTCATTGCTCTCCTCACTCCTCGTCTTCGCTTGCCGCGCAGTGCTTTCAGTTGCGGTCTTCAGGTGCGTTCATTGTCGTCGGTCAGCTGTCGCGGCAATTGGTCTGCCGCATGCGACGGCACCCTATTCTAGTCGATCCGCGACCCGCTCCCGACCACCTTGCGACCGGTCCCGGACCCGGCAGGCTACTGGCGATCACCGGGCAGACCGTCGGACCTCCTGTGGTCCGTGCGGCCCGCACCACGGGTGTGCCGGACTGGCATCATGTGTCGGGTGAAGCCAGCAGCCCCCGATGTACTCGACGCCGTGAATCGTCGCACCGTCTTACGAGGCAGCCTCGCGATCGGCGCCGGAGCACTCGTGATCGGCGCGTCGAGCGCGTGTGACAGCGGCCCGACGCCGAATGAGATCACCGCCACCGCCCTGCTCCCCCTGGCCAAGGCTGCCCGCTCCGACGCTGCGGCAGCTCGTTCGCTCGCACCACGTCTTCCGACTTACAGCGCAGCGCTCGGAGTGATCGCCGACCAGCGTGACGCCCACGCGACCGCGCTATCGCAGGAGGTCCAACGCCTCGACTCCGACACCGCGAGCCAGTTGTCTGCAGCGCCGTCGGCCTCCGCGACGCCCGGCTCCACCGGTGCGGGGGCGTCCGAGACGTCCACACCGGGGTCGTCGTCGACAGCGGGAACGCTCGACGAGCTGTGCTCGTCGCTCCGTGCGTCGACGCGTGCAGCACACGACGCCGCGATCTCACTGAAGGGCTACTCGGCAGGGCTGGCCGGGTCGGTCAGCGCCTCGGTCGCCACACTCGTGGAGGTGCAGCTCGCATGACCGCAACAACCGACGCTTTGGCCACGGCGACGCAGGCCGAGAATGCCGCGATCTTCACGTACGGGGTCACGACAGCTTTTGTCTCCGCGACTCGACGCGGCACTGTCGCCGACTACATCGCCGCCCACCGCGCGGCACGCGACGCACTCAACGCTGCCATCACGGCGGCAGGCGCGACTCCACCCGATATGGCCGCCGGGTACACGCTGCCCGTGCAGGTCACTGACCCGACGAGTGCTGCCCGTGCCGCGCTGGCGGCCGAGAATGACTGCGCCACGGCATATCGCTCGACGCTCGAGCGCGCCGACTCCGAATCGGCGCGCCGCCTGGCCGTCGACCAGCTCACCGACTGCGCGCAGCGCGCGGCCACCTGGCGTGCAGCATTGCGCGAGAGTCCGGTGACCGTCCCATTCCCGGGACAGCCGCAATAGTCCGGTAGTCCGCGTAGCCCGACAGCCCGGTCAACCCGGGTTGCCGGACCGGCCGCCGGAAGCTACCCGCGCACCGCGGCGACGATCGCCGACACTGCGTTGTCGACCGGTACCTCGGCGCTCTCGCCGGTGAAGCGATCGCGGACCTCGACGACGCCGTTGGCGTAGCCGCGGCCCACCACGACCACGGTGGGCATGCCGAGCAGTTCGGCGTCCTTGAACTTCACGCCGGGCGACGACTTGCGGTCGTCGAGCAGGACGTCGAGGCCCTCGGCGTCGAGTTCCTCGGCCAGCGACGTCGCGCCGCCGATCGCGGCCTCGTCCTTGTTGGCGATCACCAGGTGCACGTCGTAGGGCGCGACCTCTGCGGGCCAGCGCAGCCCCTTGTCGTCGTGCTGCTGTTCAGCAATCACCGCGACAAGCCGCGACACGCCGACACCGTAGGACCCCATGGTGAGGCGGACCGGCTTTCCGCTTTCGCCGAGTACATCCACCTCGAAGGCGTTGGTGTACTTCTGGCCCAGCTGGAAGATGTGACCGATCTCGATGCCCTTCGCGGCCACCAGCGGTCCCTTGCCGTCCGGAGAGAGGTCGCCGTCGAGGATTTCGGCCGCCTCGATGGTCCCGTCCACCGTGAAGTCGCGCCCGGCAACGAGTCCGACGACGTGCCGGTTGGGCTGGTCGGCACCGGTGATCCACGCCGTGCCGTCGACGACGCGCGGATCGACGAGATAGCGGACGCCGTTCTCCTGCAAGGCTTTCGGTCCGATGTAGCCCTTCACCAGGAACGAGTTGGCCGCGAAGTCGGCTTCGGTCAGCAGCTCGACTTCTGCGGGCTCCAACGACGCCTCGAGCCGCTTGACGTCGACCTCCCGGTTGCCCGGCACCCCGATGCCGAGCAACTCCCACTCGCCTCCGGGTTCGCGAACCTTGACCATGACGTTCTTGAGTGTGTCCGCGGCGTCGAACGTCCCGTCGAGGGCGTCGTTGGCCCACGCGACGAGCGTCTCGATGGTGGTGGTGTCAGGGGTCTCGTGAACCTGCGCCTCCGCGAGTCCGTCGAACGGAATCGGTTCGGGTGCAGGCGTGACGACGGCCTCGACGTTGGCCGCATAGCCCGACTCCAGGCAACGCACGAACGTGTCCTCGCCGACCTCGCTCTCGGCGAGGAACTCCTCCGAGGCACTGCCGCCCATCGCGCCGGACGTCGCGGCGACGATGACGTATCGCACCGCGAGGCGCGCGAAGATGCGCTGGTAGGCGTCACGGTGCGCGATGTAGGAGGCCTTGAGTCCGTCGTCGTCGAGGTCGAAAGAGTACGAGTCCTTCATCACGAACTCGCGTCCACGCAGGATGCCTGCGCGCGGACGTTCCTCGTCGCGGTACTTGGTCTGGATCTGATACAGGATGACCGGCAGATCCTTGTACGACGAGTACTCGCTCTTGACCAGCTGCGCGAAGATCTCCTCGTGCGTCGGACCGAGGAGCATGTCGGTGCCCTTGCGGTCCTTCACACGAAAGAGGTTGTAGCCGTACTCGGTCCAGCGGGCAGTCGTCTCGTACGGTTCACGCGGCAACAGCGCGGGCAGCAGGATCTCCTGCGCGCCGATCGAGTTCATCTCCTCGCGCACGATGTTCTCGACCGCCCTGAGAACCCGAAGCCCCAGGGGGAGCCAGCTGTACACGCCCGGCGCGACACGCCGAACATATCCAGCGCGAACAAGCAGCTTGTGGCTGGGAACCTCGGCGTCTGCCGGGTCATCGCGCAGCGTACGCAGGAACAGCGTCGACATCCGTGTGATCACGGTCGATCAGTCTAGTCGGCCACCGCACGCGCTTTTCGGTCCCGTCCACGTGGCCGGATACAGTGTTCGACGTGCTCGTCATCCTCCCGCCCTCGGAAACCAAGTCCGACGGGGGTTCCGGCGCCCCACTCGACCTCGACACACTGTCGTTCACCGAACTCAATCCCGTGCGCAAACAGATCGCCGACGCCGTCGTCGACCTCGCGAGCGATCTCGACGCGAGCGTGAAGGCACTCGGGCTCGGCAAGACACAGCTCGCCGAGGTCGACAGCAACGCCGACCTCTGGCTCTCCCCGACGCGCCCTGCGATCGAGCGCTACACCGGCGTGCTTTACGACGCCCTCGACCACCGATCGCTGACCCGCGCGGGCAAAGCGAAAGCGGCAGACCGCCTCGCGATCGGGTCGGCGCTGTTCGGGGTCATCCGGGCCGGCGATCGGATACCCGCCTACCGCCTCTCGGGTGGATCCACGCTGCCCGGCTTCGGCACGCTCACCTCGGCGTGGAAGCCTGCTCTCTCGAACACGCTCGACGCGGTGGACGATTTCGTCGTCGACCTGCGCTCGGGGATCTACCAGCAGCTGGGGCCCATCTCGGGCGCGGTGACTGCCACGGTGATGACGGAGGCGCCCGACGGGTCCCGAAAAGTGGTGAGCCACTTCAACAAGCACTACAAGGGTCTGATGGCCCGCGAACTGGTACGGACGCGCCGAAACGTCCGCGACATCAACGCCCTCGCCGCCGTGCTGTCCGACGCCGGGCAGTGCGTCGAGATCCCCCGACCCGACGAGATCGTCGTCTTGACCGACTGACGCGCACCCGATGACCTCTGCCGTCCCCGCGCACGAATTTCCCGACGTCGTCTTCTCGCGTTCCGGCGGGCGACCCGATCACCCCGGTCTGGCTCAACGATGTCGGTGGCGTCACCTATCGACTCGGCGACGGTCCGTCCGCCCGCTACCTGAAATGGCAGCCACCGACAGACGAGGTCTCCCTGCGCGCCGAAGCTCACCGACTCTCGTGGGCGGCGCGGTTCGTCGCGTGTCCCACCGTGCTCGACGCCGGATACGACGATAGCGCGGAGTGGATGCTGACGGCCGCAGCGCCGGGGGATTCGGCGGTGTTCACGCCGTGGCTCGAACGTCCCGAAATCAGCGTCGCAGCGCTCGGTCGGGGTCTACGGGCCCGGGTGGGAACGACCGCTCGTCGAGTCGTACGGCGTCGACTTCGACGAGGAGCGGATGAGTTTCTACCAGCGTCTCTGGGACTCCACCTGAGACCGGATCAGTGGTCGTGGGTGTTCTGCGCGATGTCGGAGTCGAGCCCGGCGTCGGCGGCTTCTTGCGCGGCCTGCCCCTCGGCAACCTGCTCCGGCGTGAACCGCATGAACAATACGACGATCGCGGCGATCACCGCGATGCCCGCGCAACAGGCGAACGCCAGTCCGTAGCCGTTGGCCTGCGCGGCGAGTTGCGCCTTGTTCATCGACTCCACGGGCGCGGTGGTGCCGCCGAGCGACAGGGCGCGAGACGTCACGAGCGCTCCGACCGCGACCAACCCGATTGCACCGCCGAGGTTCTGTGCGACCTGCGCGAGCGCGGTGAGCGGCCCGATCTCGTTCGGCCCGACGCCCGCGACAACCGACAGGGTCAGCGGGATGACAGCGAAACCGACACCCACACCGATCACCACGACAGGGATGAGGATGCTCGGGAAGTACGCCGGAGCCTTCGGCGCGATCGACGCCGCGTAGACGCAGCCGGCCAGGATGATCGCTCCACCGCACAGCACCAGCCACCGCGGCTGGACATGCAGCGCGAGCTTCGACGCGATCGCCGCGGCGATACCGAGTCCGAACGCGAACGGCACCACCGCGAGACCACTCTGAACAGGGGTGTACTTCAGGATTCCCTGCAGGTAGAGCGAGATGAAGACCGCCATACACATCATGATCATGCTGGCGAAGAAGATGGCGACCAAAGCGGCGACACGACTGGTGTTGTCGAAGAGAACGAACGGCAGGATCGGGTTACTCGCACGACGCTCGACTATGACGAACGCCACGAGAGCGAGACCACCGAGGATGAACGAGGCGATGACGATCGGACGGCCCCAACCGTTGGGACCCTCGTTCACCGCGAGCACCAGCAGTGAGCATCCCAACGTCGCGAGCACGGCTCCCGGTAGGTCGAGAGAGAGTCGCACGCCCTGGGATTCGCGCAAGACAAAGTAGGCTCCGACCGCGACGAGCAGTCCGATCGGGACGTTGATCAGGAAGACGAGACGCCACGAGAGCTGGGTCAGCACACCACCGAGGATCAGACCCGCGACAGAACCGATACCGGTCATCGCCGCGTAGATCGCGAACGCCTGACTGCGTGGTTTACCGGGCGCGAACGTCGTGGCTACCAGAGCCATCGCGGTCGGCGCAGCGACGGCTGCCGAGGCACCCTGCAGGGCGCGTCCGACGATGAGACTCGTTTCATCCCAGGCCAGGCCACACAGCAGTGAGGTCAGGGTGAAGGCTGCGACGCCGATCACGAACATGCGCTTGCGTCCGAACGTGTCACCGAGTCGGCCACCGAGGAGCATCAACCCGCCGAATGCGAGGACGTAGCTGCTGATAATCCAGTTCGCACCCGACTCCGAGAGTTGCAGCGACTCACGGATCTTCGGCAGCGCCAGCGCGGCGACCGTTCCGTCGAGCACCATCAGCAACTGCATTCCCGACAGCACGAGGATCGCGAGCCCGAACACCGGCCGGTACTGATTGTCGGTGTCCGACGCCCCGGCCGCGAAATCCAGCCGGTGTGCTTGCCCAGGTGACGACATAGGGTTCGACGCTACCGCGCCCCTGCGCGTATGTGCCAATTCTCGTTGGCGGATAGCCGCTGTACGGCGGGTGACAACGCCCACTCGACGGGATGCTGCGCCCACTCGACGGGATGCGACGCCCACTCGACGGGCGGGTTCAAGGGATTGTGGCAACACCTATGGCTGAGTGTGTGAGGTTAGCAGTTCGGTGAAGGCTTCGGTGGGGG
>NZ_LZMI01000135.1:0-73010 GCF_001665475.1 Gordonia sp. 852002-51296_SCH5728562-b
GAGTGACCTGGGCGCTGCTTGCGCTCGTCGTTCTCGTCGTCCTCGCCTGGCTCCTCACGCGCTGATCGGCTCGGACCGACACCGGGGCGTCCGTTCTCATGTTGGGGTAGGCGCTCGGCGTTGCTAGCGTGATCCTGCTCCGGCCGCGACGTCCCGCGAAGCCGGGAATCATCGTGGAGGATCCGTGAGTCCAAGTCAGGCCCGCAGATGGCGCCTACCAGTAGTGACGTGCTTATTGACGCTAACTGTTGCACTGGTCGCCGGGTGTGGGGGCGGCTCGACGGACACGCCCAACGGTGTCGACATCTCGAGCGGCAGTCGCCACCTCGATCTCGTCGCCTACGCGACTCCGAAGCCCGGATTCGACAAGATCATCCCCGCCTTCCGCGCAACCCCCGAGGGCAACGGCATCGGCTTCTCGGCGTCGTACGGGGCGTCGGGCGACCAGTCGCGCAAGGTCGCTCGCCACGTGCCGGCCGACGTCGTCAACTTCTCCGTCGAGCCCGACGTGACGCGTCTGGTCAAGGCTGGCCTCGTCGACGAGGACTGGAAGAAGGCCGAACCGAACAACAGCGTCCCGTTCGGCTCGGTCGTCGCCCTCGTGGTGCGCAAGGGCAATCCCAAGAACATTCACGACTGGGACGACCTACTCAAGCCGGGCGTGCAGGTGATCACCCCCGACCCGGGCAGCTCGGGTTCCGCCAAATGGAACCTCCTCGCGCCGTATGCGGCCAAGAGCGAGGGTGGCAAGAACCCGCAGGCCGGACTCGACTACGTGAGCGACCTCGTGCACAACCACGTGAAGGTGCGTCCGAAGTCGGGGCGTGAGGCGACCACCACGTTCCAGCAGGGTCAGGGCGATGTCCTGATCAGCTACGAGAACGAAGCGATCATGTTGCAGCGCAAGAACGCCGGAGCGGTGGAGAGTTCGCAGGTCGAGTACCTGATTCCGCCGCAGACGTTCAAGATCGAGAATCCTGTCGCAGTGGTCAATACGTCGAAGGACCTGCCGGCGGCCAAGGCTTTCGTCGACTTCCTGTTCACCGATGAGGCACAACACATCTGGGCCAAGCAGGGGTTCCGGCCGGTGGTGCCTTCGGTGATCGCCGAGACGAAATCCCTTTTCCCCGGCGACATCACGAAACTATGGACAATCGACGAACTCGGTAAGACCCTGGGTAAAGGCACCGCGGCCAAGAACAAGGGCAAAGACCTGAAGGGGTGGAAAGCCGTGGACAACGCACTCTTCGGTACCAAGGGCTCGATCACCAAGATCTACAACGAAGGCAGTAAGCAATGACCGCCGCAGGAGAGGTGGCGAGCGCTACCGACAATGCGTCGGCCCAGCACGCACCGTCGTCGAGTTCGCAGCCGCCGAAGGGATTCCTCGGTCGCTCGCGGACCTTCGCGGGTGTGAGCCCCGCGGCAATCGGTACGGCGTGGCTCTGGCTGAGCATCATCGTCCTGCTGCCGCTGGCCGCGATCACCGTTCAGTCGTTCGACAACGGCTGGAGTGGCTTCTGGGATGCTGTCACCGACGAGAATGCTCTCGACGCCATCGGGATCACCGTGCTCGTGTCGATCGTCGCCGCACTCATCAACGTCGTCTTCGGCACGATCATCGCGTGGGTGTTGGTGCGAGATGACTTCCGCGGCAAGGGCTTTGTGAACGCGATCATCGATCTTCCGTTCGCGCTGCCGACCATCGTCGCCAGCCTCGTGCTGCTCTCGCTGTACGGGCCGAACAGTCCCATCGACATCCATCTCGCGGCCACGAAGCCCGCGTTGATCATTGCCCTGACGTTCGTCACGCTGCCGTTCGTTGTCCGTCAGGTGCAGCCGGTGTTGATCGAACTCGACACCGACGTCGAGGAGGCCGCGGCGGTTCTCGGGGCCAGGAACGGCACCATCTTCCGCAAGATCGTGCTGCCGTCGCTCCTGCCCGCAATCCTCACCGGCGCGGGTCTCGCGTTCACCCGCGCGATCGGTGAGTTCGGTTCCGTGGTCCTCATCGGCGGCAATATCCCGGGCAAGACCCAGGTCGCCTCGCAGTACATCCAGCAACAGATCGAGATCGACGAGCCGGTCAATGCCGCAGCCATCTCGGTCGTACTCCTGCTGATCGCCTTCGTCGCACTTCTCGTGCTGCGTATCGTCGGTCGGCGCCAGACCAAGCGTGAGGAACTGGACCGATGAAACTGTCGGCGTCGACCCGATACGGGCTCCGCACCATCGCGCTCGTGTATTTGTTCGTCCTACTGATCGTGCCCGTGGCACTGATCTTCTGGCGGTCCTTCGAACACGGCCTCGGCCAGTTCTGGGAGTGGATCACTACACCGGCCGCGATCTCGGCGCTGCAGCTGAGCCTGCTGATCGTGGTCATCGTGGTGCCGCTGAACGTCATCTTCGGCATCATCATCGCGCTGGCGCTCGCCCGAGGCCGATTCCCCGGAAAGGGTGTTCTGCAGGCCGTCGTCGACCTCCCGTTCGCGGTGTCGCCCGTGGTCGCCGGTGTCGCGCTGATCCTGCTGTGGGGGTACGGGGGATGGTTCGGCGGCGTCGAGAGCCTGGGCTTCCGCGTCATCTTCGGCTTCCCGGGCCTTGTGCTGGCAACACTCTTCGTCACATTGCCCTTCGTGGCGCGTGAGGTGGAGCCGGTCCTCCGCGAGATCGGTACTGAGCAGGAACAGGCAGCTGCAACCCTCGGCGCCAGTGGGTGGCAGACGTTCTGGCGGATCACGCTTCCCGCGATCCGCTGGGGCCTGACCTACGGCATCGTGCTGACCGTCGCACGTGCGCTCGGCGAGTACGGCGCCGTGACGATGGTGTCGTCGAATTACCCCGGCATCTCGCAGACGCTGACGCTGCTGGTGCACTCCCGCTACACCGACGACTACAACGAGTACGGCGCCTACGCCGCCGCGACGCTCCTGATGCTCGTCGCGGTCCTCGTCCTGGTCGCCATGTCGTTCGTCGATCGACGTGCACGCAACCGGTACGCGGAGGCGAGTACGGCCACCGGCGACGACGCCGCCGAGCCCGACGACATCCATCTGACCCCGCCGTATGCGCCCGAGAACATCGATTCGCAGCAGGTACTTCACGAGAAAGAAAGAGTCTGACATGTCCATCTCGGTGGTTGGTGCCAACAAGCGATACGGCGACTTCGCCGCACTCGACGATGTCTCGATCGAGATCCCGGCGGGTTCGCTCACCTCGTTGCTCGGTCCGTCCGGCAGCGGTAAGTCGACGCTGCTGCGTGCGATCGCAGGTCTCGACGACCTCGATTCGGGGACCATCGTCATCAACGGTGACGATGTCTCCGGTGCGTCGCCGCAGAAGCGCGACATCGGTTTCGTGTTCCAGCACTACGCGGCGTTCAAGCACCTGACGGTGCGCGACAACATCGCGTTCGGACTCAAGATCCGTAAGCGTGCCAAGAAGGACATCGACGCCAAGGTCGACGAACTGCTCGACATCGTCGGACTCACGGTCTTCCAGAAGCGTTTTCCCGCTCAGTTGTCCGGCGGACAGCGTCAGCGCATGGCGCTCGCCCGTGCGCTGGCAGTCGATCCCAAGGTGCTGCTGCTCGACGAGCCGTTCGGCGCGCTCGACGCCAAGGTGCGTGAGGATCTGCGAAAGTGGTTGCGCCGCTTGCATGAGGACATGCAGGTGACGACGGTTCTCGTCACGCACGACCAGCAGGAGGCGCTCGACGTGAGCGACCGGATCGCGGTGCTCAACAAGGGCAAGATCGAGCAGATCGGCGCACCCGATGATCTCTACGACCGTCCGATCAACCCGTTCGTTGCGTCGTTCCTCGGCTCCACTGTGCGACTCAACGGAGAACTGGTGCGCCCGCACGACATTCGCATCGGGCGTAACCCTGAACTCGCGCTGCCCGCGGCCGATGCCTCGCTGGACACCGGCGTCATCAAGGCGACGGTTCAGCGCGTGGTGAACCTCGGATTCGAGACCAGGGTGGAGTTGGTGGCCGCGGCGACCGGCGACGAGTTCCAGGCGCAGATCACCCGCGGCGACGCCAACGCGCTGCACCTGCAGCAGGGCGAGACCATCTACGCCCGCGCGACGAAGGTGCCTGCGCTCAGCGAGGTGTGAGAGTGTGAGGACGCGGCGGCCGGGATGCGACATCCCGTCCGCCGCACTCGTACATGATGGGGTTCGCGGCCCAGCAGGCGGCGACTCAGCTTGCGGCAGAGTCCATGTCGACCGCCGTGTCGGCGCATGCCCGGCGATAGCTGTCGACGACCGCGTCGACAAGCACCGGGTGCGTTCCGATCGGACCGGCGACGACGGCGTCGGAGACCAGCCGATCGAGCGCGGTCTCCACGCGTTCGGTGAGCAGCCCCGCCGACAAGAAGTACGGACTGAGCGCGATGCGCTCCGCTCCGGCAGTGCGGAGTCGTCGAATCGCGTTGCGCAGCATGATGTCGCCGGCGCCCAGCTTCGTCGCGAACACCACGTCGACCGGACGGTGCAGGCGTGTCGACAACTCGATGGCGCGGCGTCGAACCACATGCGCGGCGGTGGGATTCGTCGAACCGACCGCAGTCACGACGATGCCGTCGCCGGGTTGCGCGCCCGCCTCGTCGAGTCGATCCGCGAGTGCATCGGTCAGTCGGTACGACCCGACGACCTGTGTGGTCGTCACGCGTGCCCGACGATGCTCGGCCACCAGGGCAGGGAGGTCGACTTCACTGTGGTAGCCGGGCGCGAGAAGTAGCGGCACGACGACGCACTCGCCCCGCAGTGCCGCGAGTTGTGCTGCGACAGAAGGGGCGTCGAGGTCGAGGAAGCCGAGCCGGACGTCGACGCACGGTAGTCTGCGTGCCACGACTGACCGCACGCGCCGTGCGGTGTCGCCGAAGCGCGGATCGCGGCTACCGTGCGCGACGAGGAGCAGTGTCGGTGTCACACCAACTCTTTGAGGTGCAGCGTCGACAGTGCGTCGCCCACCAGGCCTGCCGCCAGAGTGTTGCCGCCCTGCGGATCGATCAGCAGGAAGCTGCCCGACTCGCGGCTCACCTGGTAGTCGTCTGCCGGGATCGGCTCCGCGGTCTGCACCGTGATGCGGCCGATCTGGTTGAGCTCGACGGTGTCCGGGGCGTCGACGAGTGTGAGGTTCTGCTCGTCGAACAGGGCGTCGAGTCCACCGACGATGGCCTGGGTGGTCTTGGTGCCGTGCTTGAGGAGCAGCCGCGCGCCTGGGCGCAGCGGCTTCTCGGCGAGCCAGCACACCGTCGCGGTGAACTGGTTGATGGGCTCGGGGGCGTCGGCAGCGGCGGCGATGAGGTCGCCGCGCGAGATGTCGACGTCGTCTGCGAGCAGCAGGGTGACGCTGCGGCCGGTGTGTGCCGTCGCCAATTGACCGTCGGCCGTGTCGATCTGGGTGACGGTGGTACGCACGCCGGACGGCAGAACGGTGACCTCGTCGCCGACGGAGACACGACCGGCAGCGATCTGTCCGGCGTATCCGCGGTAGTCGGGGTACTCGGGGGTGCGCGGTCGGATGACGTACTGCACGGGGAAGCGGAGTCCGACCTCGTCGTGGCGTTCGACGGCGTTCGGCACGGTCTCGAGATGCTCGATCAGCGTGGGGCCGTCGTAGAACGGCGTGTTCTCCGAACGGATGGCGACGTTGTCGCCGTGTAATGCGGACACGGGAATCGAGGTCACCTGCTCGGGCGACCAGCCGAGCGTGCGAGTCAGCTCACCGAACTCGGCGGAGATCTCGGCGAACACCGACGCGGCGTCGTCGACAAGGTCGATCTTGTTGACCGCCAACACGAGCTGCGGCACACCGAGCAACGCCATGACCGCGGCGTGGCGGCGCGTCTGGGAGACGACCCCGTTGCGGGCGTCGACGAGCAGCATGACCAGCTGTGCTGTGGACGCGCCGGACACCGTGTTGCGGGTGTACTGGACGTGGCCGGGGGTATCGGCCAACACGAAAGACCGTGCGGGAGTGGCGAAGTAGCGGTATGCGACGTCGATGGTGATGCCCTGCTCGCGCTCGGCGCGCAGACCGTCGACGAGCAGCGAGAGGTCGGGTCCTTCGAGACCGCGGTCGACCGATGCCTTGGTCACGGCGTCGATCTGGTCTGCCAACACCGATTTGGTGTCGTAGAGGAGTCGGCCGACGAGCGTGGACTTGCCGTCGTCGACGCTGCCCGCGGTCGCGATGCGGAGCAGGTCGGGGACGTGCTGGGTGGTCGATGCCATCAGAAATATCCTTCGCGCTTGCGGTCTTCCATGGCGGCTTCGGAGACGCGATCGTCGCCACGGGTTGCGCCGCGTTCGGTCAGTCGGGACGCGGCGACCTCTGCGAGGACCGCGTCGTTGGTTGCGGCGTCGGAGAGCACCGCGCCGGTCGTCGAGCCGTCGCCGACGGTGCGGTAACGCACCGAGAGTCGTTGCACCTCTTCGCCTTCGCGCGGACCGCCCCACGAGCCTGATGTCATCCACATGCCGTCGCGGTTGAACACGTCGCGCTCGTGCGCGTAGTAGATCGGTGGGAGCAGGACCTGCTCACGCGTGATGTAGCGCCACACGTCGAGCTCGGTCCAGTTGGAGAGCGGGAAGACGCGCACGTGCTCGCCCGGAGCGTGCCGACCGTTGTAGAGGTTCCACAGTTCGGGGCGCTGACGCTTGGGGTCCCACTGGCCGAATGCGTTGCGCAGGGAGAAGATCCGCTCCTTGGCGCGCGAACGCTCCTCGTCGCGTCGGCCGCCGCCGAAGACCGCGTCGAAACGGTTCTCGGTGATGGCGTCGAGAAGCGGGATGGTCTGCAACGGGTTACGCACACCGTCGGGTCGCTCGGTGAGCCTGCCGTCGGCGAGGTAGTCCTCGACCTTGGCGACGTGCAGTCGCAGATTATGCCGCTCGACGACCTGGTCGCGGAACTCGAGAACCTCGGGGAGGTTGTGGCCGGTGTCGACGTGGAGCAACGAAAACGGAAGTGGCGCAGGCCAGAAGGCCTTGAGTGCCACGTGCAGCAGCACCGTCGAGTCCTTGCCGCCGGAGAACAGGATCACCGGGCGCTCGAACTCACCTGCCACCTCGCGGAAGATGTGGATGGCCTCGGACTCGAGGGCATCGAGAGTGGTGAAATCGTCCGGTTCGGTCACGGCACGTCCTGCGCTCGCTGAGGGTTCGGTGATGGTCATGCGTGGAGCCCACATTCTGTCTTGGCGCGACCGGCCCAGCGGCCACTGCGCGGATCGGATCCGGGTTCGGGTTTCGCGGTGCACGGTGCACAGCCGATCGACGGATAGCCTTCGTCTACAAGAGGATTGACGAGGACGCCGTTGGCGTCGATGTAGTCCTGCATCTGCTCGTCCGACCATGCGGCGATCGGGTTGATCTTGACGAGACCGAATCCCTCGTCGAACGAGATGAGCGGAGCGTTGGCGCGTGTCGGGGCCTCGACGCGTCGGATGCCCGTGACCCACGCGTCGTAGTTGCCCAAGCCCGCCTTCAGCGGAACCACCTTGCGCAGCCGGCAGCACTCGCCGGGATTGCGGGCGAATAGGTTACGGCCCAGGAGTTCATCTTGTTCGGCGACACTGTGCTGCGGCGTCAGGTTGATCATGTCGACGCCGTAGACCTGCTCGACGGCGTCGCGCGTGCCGATCGTCTCAGCGAAGTGGTACCCGGTGTCGAGGAACAGCACCTTCACCGGGTCGCCGTCGAGCAGGGCGCGGTCGACGTGCTTGACGGCGAGATCGACGAGCGCGGCATCCTGCATGTTCGACGCGACGACGAAGTTGTCGCCGAATGTCTCTGCCGTCCAGCGCAGCAACTCCTCGGGGGTGGCGCTGTCGCCGAGTTCGGCTGCGCCGCGCGCAGCGATCTCACGCAACTCGTTCTCGCTGAACCGACGTCCGGTTCTGCTCTGGGTGCTCGTCGTCATCGCAATGCCTCCTCGTCGGCCCGCACTGCCCACTGTGCGAACCGCTCGCCTTCTTCGCGTTGTTCGACGAAGTTGCGGACCACGCGTTCGATGTAGTCGCCGAGCTCGGTGGATGTCACCTTGTGCTGGCGCAGTTTTCGGCCGAAGCCCGCATCCTGGCCGAGGCTGCCGCCCAGGTGTACCTGGAAGCCCTCGGTCTGTCCGCCGTCGGCGTCCTCGACGAGCTGGCCCTTGAACCCGATGTCGGCGATCTGCGACCGCGCGCACGAGTTGGGGCAGCCGTTGATGTTCACCGTGATGGGGACGTCGAGCTCGGCGTTGATGTCTGCCAGGCGATCCTCGAGTTCGGGAACGAGGACCTGCGAGCGCTTGCGCGTCTCGGTGAACGAGAGCTTGCAGAACTCGATTCCGCTGCAGGCCATCAGGTTTCGACGCCAGTTCGACGCACGGGCGACGAGTCCGAGCTTGGCCAGATCGGCGATGAGCTCCTCGACCTTGTCGTCGGCGACGTCGAGCACGACGAGCTTCTGGTACGGCGTGAACCGGATGCGGTCGGAGCCGACGCGCTCGGCGGCGTCGGCGACAGCGGTGAGCTTGGTGCCGGTCACGCGTCCGGCGATGGCGGCGAATCCGACTGCGTTGAGGCCGTTCTTGAGCTTCTGGAAGCCGACGTGGTCACGTGGCTGCGTGAGCGGGGTGGGGGCGGGGCCGTCGATCAGCTTGCGGTGCAGGTACTCGTCCTCGAGCACCTGGCGGAACTTCTCGATGCCCCAGTCCTTGATGAGGAACTTCAGCCTCGCCTTGGCGCGCAGGCGCCGGTAGCCGTAGTCACGGAAGATCGACACGACGCCTTCCCAGACGTCGGGAACCTCGTCGAGCGGAATCCAGGCGCCGACGCGCTGGGCCAGCATCGGGTTCGTCGACAGTCCGCCGCCGACCCAGAGGTCGAGGCCGGGGCCGTGCTCGGGATGCTCGACACCGATGAATGCGATGTCGTTGGTCTCGTGACTGACGTCCTGCAGACCCGAGATGGCGGTCTTGAACTTGCGGGGCAGGTTCGAGTACTGCGGATCGCCGATGTAGCGGCGCACGATCTCGTCGATCGCGGGGGTGGGGTCGAGGACCTCGTCGATGGCCTCGCCTGCCAGCGGGGAGCCGAGGATGATGCGAGGGCAGTCGCCGCACGCCTCGGTGGTCTTGAGGCCGACGCCCTCGATGCGCTCCCAGATCGTCGGGACGTCCTCGATGCGAATCCAGTGGTACTGGACGTTCTCACGGTCGGACAGATCGGCGGTGTCGCGGGCGAACTCGGTGGAGATCTGGCCCAGCGTGCGGAGCTGTTCGACGTTGAGCGCGCCTGCGTCGCACCGGATGCGCATCATGAAGTGGCTGTCTTCGAGGATGTCGATGTTCTCGTCGCCGGTCCAGGTGCCGTCGTAGCCCTGCGCGCGCTGCGTGTAGAGGCCCCACCAGCGCATCCGGCCGCGCAGATCCTGCTTGTCGATCGAGTCGAAACCCTGCTTGGAGTAGATGTTCTCGATGCGGGCGCGCACGTTGAGCGGGTTGTCGTCCTTCTTGACCTGCTCGTTGGGGTTCAGCGGCTCGCGATACCCGAGCTTCCACTGGCCCTCCGCGCGACGCTTGGTCGGGCGGGGCTTACGGGCGGGACGGTCGCCGTTCTGCGCACGGGGGGTGCGGGCAGGACGTTCGCGGGTCGTGCGGCGATCGCCGTTCTGACCCGACGCGCCGTCACCGGGCTGCTCGTTCGAGCCTGCACCACTGTTCGGCGTGATGTCTGTCGTGGACGTCATGAAGTCTCCTGATGCCGGGCGCACGGGCACCGGCTTTCGCGCGGTCTGGGCTGTGACTGGGCGGTTCCGTGTGGGCGCAACGGTGGTGTTCCGTCGGGCGACACCGTCGGTGTTCCACCGGGTATCTGCCGGCATTCCCGCAGCGTGCGGGGAACTCTCGGGGCCGGTCGTCGTCTAAGGACGACAGCTAGCGCTACAGACGCGCTTGAAATCGACGTGGCGTCGTGCTGCGAGCCACACCCCGGGGAAATTCACGCCATCCATAGTGCCACGGGAGGGTACCCATCGTCTACTTGCACTTATTTTGCGTCATGCTGAGGCAAAGTCGGTCGACGACCTGCCCCGCACAGAAGTCGACGTGAGGCGACGCGCATCATGGACGGGTGGATGTCGAGACGATTGTCGAGCAGCGGGGCGATGCGCCCGCTCGCGTGATCGAGCCGATCGTCGATGCGTGTTCCCGGGTCGATCCGGATACCGGATTCGGTCTGTACCTGCATGTGCCGTTCTGCGCCACGCGCTGCGGGTATTGCGATTTCAACACCTACACGGCGGGGGAGCTCGGCTCGTCGTCGTCGCCGGAGTCGTGGCTCGCAGCTGTCGGCCGCGAACTCGACACAGCGGCAGCCCTGCTGAGTCCCCGACGCCCCGTCTCGACGATCTTCGTCGGCGGCGGGACGCCGTCGCTTCTGGGCGCCGACGGCCTGCGTCGACTGCTCGACGCGGTGCGCGAGCGATTCGACCTCGCCGCCGACGCCGAGATCACGACGGAATCCAACCCGGAGTCGACGTCGCCTGCGTTCTTCGACGGCCTCCTCGAGGCGGGATTCACCCGCATCTCGCTCGGCATGCAGTCGGCCGCTCCACACGTGCTGGCGACACTCGATCGCACCCACACGCCGGGGCGGGCGGTCGCTGCCGCGCGTGAGGCGTCGGCTGCGGGGTTCGAACACCTCAACCTCGACCTCATCTACGGCTCACCCGGTGAGACGGACGCGGATCTGCATCGCAGCGTCGACGCAGTCCTCGACACCCCGGTCGACCACGTCTCGGCCTACGCACTGATCGTCGAGGACGGCACCGCGCTCGCACGTCGAATCCGACGCGGCGAACTGCCCGCGCCTGACGACGACGTGCTCGCCGACCGGTACGTGCTGCTCGATCAGCGCCTGCACGACGCCGGTTTCGACTGGTACGAGGTCTCCAACTGGTCGCGGACACCGGCGAGCGAGTGCCGACACAACCTGGGCTACTGGCGCAGCGACGACTGGTGGGGAATCGGTCCCGGCGCCCACTCGCACGTCAACGGCGTGCGCTGGTGGAACGTCAAGCATCCCGCGCGTTATGCGCGGTCCCTGGAGATGGGCGGCCTTGCGGTCGACGACTCCGAGACGCTCACGGCGACCGATAGACACGAAGAGCAGGTCATGCTCGCGCTGCGGTGCCGTGAGGGACTGCCCACCGAGGTCCTCAGCGAGGGCGAGTTGGTGGCGGCAGAGCGCGCCCGCGCGGCGGGACTGTTGCGCGACGACGTCGCAGAGCGGCTCGTGCTGACCGACCGCGGCAGGCTCCTCGCCGACGGCGTGATTCGCGACATCCTGCTCATGGACGGCTGAGCGAACGCGAGGGCGTGGCGTCCGAGTCGGCGGGCCGAGTGTGCGCGATCAGGTCGAGCGATGCCGCGACGCCGAGGTATCCACGAGGTCCGAGCCCCTCGACCACCGCACGCTCGAGCGCGGCCTCGGCGTCGAGGATCGGCGCGATCGTCCGACGTCCCCGTGCACTGAGATGCACGACGACCCGACGTCGATCGACGGGATCGGCGCGGCGATAGACCAGGCCGTTCGACACCAACTGGTCGACGATGCGTGTTGCGGTGGCCGCAGGCAGCACCGCGGTCTGTGCGAGATCGCTCATGGCGCGACCCCCGCCCGCCTCGAGGACGCTGAGGACGCGCCACTGCTCGGGCGTCACACCTGCTGACGCCAGGGCTTCGGCGATGCCGGATTCGACGCTGCGCGCCGCGCTGAGCAGGCGCAGGAGCAGCGGGAGCTCGGCGTCGTCCGCGCGCCGCCCGGTCGATGCGCGTGTAGTCTTGCCGCTCATATGCAGGCCGCGATCGCGGATGCCAGGGGAGTCCAATGACCCATCGCGAGTTGCCGATTCGCATCGCCTACGTGGTTCCCGTGCAGGGATCCGCGGGCATCTTCGGGCCGTCGTGTGAAGCCTGCGGCGATCTCGCCGTCGCCGAATTGTGCGGTGGCGGAGGAGTTCTGGGCCGTGAAATCGAACTCGTGATCGTCGATGGAGGCCGACGTCCCGCAGTCGTCGCCCAGGAGGTCGCGACTCTGTGGCGAGCAGGTGCGATCGACGCCGTCGTCGGCTGGCACATCTCCGCGGTGCGCAAGGAGATCCTCCGGTACGTCGGCGGCGAGTTGCCCTACGTGTATGCGGCACTGCATGAAGGCGAGTTTCGCACACCGGGTTTGTTCATGACCGGCGAGTCGCCGGGCGCGCAGGTATTGCCGGCGCTCGACTGGTTGCGCAGTCAGTTCGGCGCGCACACGTGGTGTGTCGTCGGCAACGACTACGTGTGGCCGAGGCAGATCGCGGCGCGCGCCGAGGCGCACCTTGCCGGAACGGGCATGTCGCACCTGGGATCGACCTTCACGCCGCTGGGAACGTCGGATTTCACCGAGACGCTCGATTGGCTGGAGGTGCATGGTCCCGACGCGGTGCTCGTATTGCTGATCGGCGACGACGCCGTCCGGTTCGGCCGCGCGTTCGCCAGACGTGGTCTCGACGAGATCACTCTGCGATTCAGCCCCATTC
This sequence comes from Gordonia sp. 852002-51296_SCH5728562-b, assembly GCF_001665475.1. NCBI lineage: Bacteria > Bacillati > Actinomycetota > Actinomycetes > Mycobacteriales > Gordoniaceae > Gordonia > Gordonia sp. 852002-51296_SCH5728562-b. The sequence continues at coordinate 12,577 of NZ_LZMI01000135.1, forward strand.
TCGAGGAGAACCAGGTTCTCGGCATGGGAGCCTCGGCGACTGCCAACATGTACTCTGCCGCAGGCTATTTCGACTCGCTCGCCACCACGTCGACGCTCGATTTCGGTGCCCGCTACCACCGGTTCCACGGTGTCGACGCGCCGATGCTCAACAGTATCGGGCAGTCCTGCTACGAGGCCATCAACGTGCTCGGCGAAATCGCCACGCGCGCAGGATCGCTCGCGGTACCAGCGCTCGAGGCTGCGGCACGCGGCGCAACGATCGACGGGTCGCGTGGTGCCCTGCGGCTCGGCGCCGGTCAGACGGATCAGGACGTCTACGTGGCCGCGGCGCGTCATCTCGACCTCGACGTGCTCGAACGTATCCACGTTGCGTGATCCCCGCGCCGGGCGTTGTCGGGTCATTGCTGCGAGGTGACGATCGAGTCGTCACGAACCGTACTGCTCATCGACAGTGGGCTGTCGGCGTCGTGATGAACGATGACCTGCGCGACCGACGCGTGCAGTTCACGTCGGATGACGCGCTTGAGATTGCGCGCGCCGTACACCCTGTCGAAGCCGTGAACGAGAAGGTAGCGGCGCACGGAATCATCTGCTGCCCAGGTGATTCCGCGGTCGCTGAGCGTCTGGGTCAGTCGCCGCAGCTCGAGGTCGACGATGGCGCCTGCGTTGTCTTCGTCGAGCGGGGTGAACCGGACGATCTCGTCGAATCGGTTGTAGAGCTCGGGATCGAAGAACTCCTCGACGGCGCGGTCGACGAGCTCGCCGTCGGAGTGTGTCGGGTCGGGTGACCTGACGCCGAGGAAACGTCGCAGTGACGAGGGGGCCCCGGTACGTGTCTTCGCGGCGAGTTCTGCGGAGCCGAGATTGGAGGTCAGCAGCACCACGCTGTTGCGGAAGGTGATGCTCGACGTGCCCGCGGTCAATCGCAGTGTGCCGCTGTCGAGTATCTGCAGTAGCGAGCGCAACACGGTCGTGTGCGCCTTCTCGACCTCGTCGAACAACACGATGCCCGGCCGGGAGATGTTGCCCTCCACCAGCTCTCGATCGAACAGCGTGAAACCCTCCTTGGCGCCCGCGTAGCCCGGCGGAGCGCCGGACAGCGACGCGGCGTAGTGCTCCTGGGCAAGGGAATTCATGTCGATGCGACACAGTCTGTCCGGATCACCCGCTATCTCGGCGGCGAGCCTGCGGGCAAGCTCAGTCTTACCGACACCCGTCGGTCCGACGAAGAGCAGAGAGGCGATGGGCCGGTGTGGATCCCGGATTCCCGCGGCAGCGATCGTCAATCCACGGACGACGGCGTCGATGGCGTGATCCTGGCCGATGATCGCGGCTCGCAGCGACGCCGAGAGTTGCTTGGGCGACGACGCCCGGCCCATGCGGAACGATCGCGCGGGTCCCGCGGTGAGATGACCGGAGTTGAGGTCGTCGACCTTCTGCGACAGGTACCCCGACACTGTTCGTCCCTTCGTCGTTCGTCGCCTCGCGCGGTCTCACAGTGCGAGCAGCTACTTTCGAATGAAAGCAGATGTGCGGGCGTCGTGCAGGGTGTTGCCATCGTGGACCGGCCACAATCGTTGCCGGGTAACCATATTCGAACATCGACGCAATCCGACAGTAATGCCCGATCTCCTACTCTGGCGGTGATAGTACTTCCAAGTGGAAGTGAAACGTCGAAGCCCACGAGGCTGGAGGAGGCAATAATGCGGCACGGAGACATCTCATCGAGTCCGGACACCGTCGGCGTCGCGGTGGTGAACTACAAGATGCCGCGCCTGCACACGAAGGCCGAGGTTCTCGAGAACGCGCGCAAGATCGCCGACATGGTTGTCGGGATGAAGACCGGCCTTCCGGGCATGGATCTCGTTGTGTTCCCGGAGTATTCGACGATGGGCATCATGTACGACAACGACGAGATGTACGCGACGGCCGCGAGCATCCCGGGCGACGAAACCGACATCTTCGCCAAGGCGTGTCGTGACGCGAAGACCTGGGGTGTCTTCTCGATCACCGGCGAGCGCCATGAAGATCACCCGAACAAGCCGCCGTACAACACCCTCGTCCTGATCAATGACGAGGGCGAGATCGTGCAGAAGTATCGAAAGATACTGCCGTGGACGCCTATCGAAGGCTGGTACCCCGGTGGTCAGACCTACGTGACCGACGGCCCCAAGGGCATGAAGATCTCGTTGATCATCTGCGACGACGGCAACTACCCCGAGATCTGGCGCGATTGCGCGATGAAGGGTGCGGAACTCATCGTGCGCCCGCAGGGATACATGTACCCCGCCAAGGACCAGCAGGTGCTCATGGCGAAGGCGATGGCGTGGGCGAACAACTGCTACGTCGCCGTCGCCAACGCCACCGGATGGGACGGCGTCTACACCTACTTCGGGCACAGCTCGATCATCGGATTCGACGGTCGGACCCTCGGCGAGTGCGGCGAGGAGGACTACGGCATCCAGTACGCGCAACTGTCACTGTCGACCATCCGCGATGCCCGCAAGTACGACCAGTCGCAGAATCACCTCTTCAAACTTCTCCACCGCGGCTACACCGGTGTGCTCGCCGGTGGTGACGGCGACAAGGGTGTTGCCGAGTGCCCGTTCGACTTCTACAAGAACTGGGTCAACGACGCCGAGGCGACACAGGCGGCCGTCGAGGCCATCACCCGCGACACGATCGGCGTCGCGGAGTGTCCCGTCTACGATCTGCCGACCGAGAAGACGATGGAGGTGTGAGGGCTGCCCAGAGCCAGGGAGCGTCGGATCAGGGTCGGCGCGGCGGCGTCGACCAGCCCGTGCCGCGGGTCGGTCGACGATGCGCGCCACCCTGGCCTGCCGGGCTTCGTGGTGGGTCCACCGGACGGGTCGGGCGGCTCGTCGTCGTCGGAATCTCGGCGGTGTCGTGGAGCTGTTCTTCGAGAGGTAGCGCTCCGGGTGAGAGGTCGTAGGCGTCGAGGTCGAGCAACCGTGCGTGGATGATGTGCCGGTTCCGTAGCGCCGAACGCACCGCACGGTGCAGGCCGTCTTCGAGGTACAGCTCGCCCTGCCAGCGCACGACATGGGAAAAGAGGTCGCCGTAGAAGGTGGAGTCCTCGCTGAGAAGCTTGTCGAGAGCGAGCACTGTCGTCACGGTGACGAGTTCGTCGAGACGCAACTGGCGAGGAGGGATCTTGGCCCATCCGCGGACGGACAACCCGTGGTCGGGGTAGGGCTTCCCCTCCCGCACACCCTTGAAAATCATCCCGACGTTCTCACTGTCTTCTCTGTCGAATCGTCCCGGCTCGTCGGTCGTCAGTTCCACCGTTACGAGGGCCGACTCGCCGCGATTCACGCCCACGCGATGGCCCTGATTCGACGTCGGCCGTCACTTAGGATGGAGTCTGACAACTGATTGACCAGACTGTATTTGTGCTGAGCTTATGTGCCCGGAAGCTAAATTGCCCTGAGCTTATTTGCCCCGAGCTTATTGCACAGTGGGCCCCGAGGAGGTGTGGCGGACGTGTCGGCTACCGACGATCGGCGGTTCGAGGTGCTGCGTGCCATCGTGACCGACTACGTGGACACTCAGGAACCCATCGGTTCCAAGGCGCTGGTCGAACGACACCATCTCGGTGTCTCGAGTGCGACGGTCCGCAACGACATGGCTGTGCTCGAGGCCGAGGGATATATCGCGCAGCCGCACACCAGCTCCGGTCGTGTCCCCACCGACAAGGGCTACCGGATGTTCGTCGACCGGATCAGCGAGGTCAAGCCCCTCTCGGCAGCGGAACGTCGTGCGATCCTGTCCGTTCTCGATCGAGGCGTCGACCTCGACGACGTGTTGCGCAGGTCTGTGCGCCTGCTCGCACAGTTGACCAGGCAGGTCGCTGTCATTCAGTACCCCGTGTTGTCGTCGGCGACGGTCCGGCACCTCGAAGTGGTCACGTTGTCGCCGTCGCGCCTGCTGCTGGTGGTCATCACCGATACCGGCCGCGTCGAACAGCGGATGGTCGCGCTCGGTGCCGACCGTTCCGAGGACGACATCTCACGGCTGCGCGACATGTTCTCGGCGGCGCTCCACGGTAAGCGGCTGGAGGAGGCGTCGGCGGCGGTGGCCGAACTCGCCAACGAGGCCCCCGGCGACATCCGCGACGAGGTCATCGGGCTCGCCACCGTGCTCGTCGAGACTCTCGTCGAACGCGGCGTCGACCGTCTGGTGCTCGGCGGAACGTCGAATCTGGCGCGCTCGGCTGCCGATTTCGCTCCGATGAACGGTGGCATGGACACCGTGCTCGAAGCGCTCGAGGAGCAGGTAGTCGTGCTCAAGTTGTTGGCGACAACACAGCGGATGGGCCGCGTCACAGTGCAGATCGGCGAAGAGACGCAAACCGAGAACCTCCGTGGAACCTCGGTGGTCTCCACAGGGTACGGTGCTTCGGGAACGATATTCGGCAGCGTTGGCGTGGTGGGCCCGACCCGCATGGACTACCCGGGAACAATCGCCTCGGTGGCGGCCGTTGCGAAGTATGTGGGTGAGGTCCTCGCAGAGCGCTGATCGGCGCGACGCGCAGCGAACCATCCCGTCACATTCCCGGCACCGAGCCGGACTGCCCAAGCCCGGCGCATGCCGGGAATCGACACCCGGCGCATGCTGGGACTCGAGACAGTACATAGCGGGGCCGGACAGACCGGCCCGGACACAGAGGACCGGACGACAGCGTGGCAACTGATTACTACGGAGTTCTTGGCGTGGCGAGGGGTGCCAGCGACCAGGAGATCAAGCGGGCGTATCGCAAGAAGGCCCGAGAACTGCATCCCGATGTGAATCCCAATGAGGAGGAGCGCTTCAAAGAGGTCACCACCGCCTACGAGGTGCTCAGTGACCCGGAGAAGCGTCGAATCGTCGACGCGGGCGGCGATCCGCTGGCTGGGCCCGGCGCCGGTGGATTCGCGGGAGGCTTCGGTGGTGGCGGCCTAGGCGACGTCTTCGAGGCGTTCTTCGGTGGGGGCGGAGGTTTCGGCGGAAGTCGTGGACCCAAGGGACGCGTGCAGCCCGGCGAGCCGGCCCTCGTAGCGGTGGAACTGACACTCGAAGAGTGCGCATCCGGTGTCAACAAAGAGATCACCGTCGACACGGCCATCCTCTGTGACGTGTGCCAGGGTTCGGGCACCAATGGCGACTCCAAGCCCGTGACGTGCGACACCTGTAGGGGTGCGGGCGAGATCCAGGCCGTGCAGCGCTCGATCCTCGGCCAGGTCATGACTGTCCGCGAATGCCCGACCTGCCACGGAACGGGCGAGGTCATCCCGGATCCGTGTCACAAGTGCGGTGGCGATGGCCGCGTACGTTCGCGACGCACCATGACCGTGCGCATCCCCGCGGGTATCGAGAGCGGTATGCGGGTTCGCCTGGCAGGCCAGGGCGAGGTCGGCATGGGTGGTGGACCCGCAGGCGACCTGTACGTCGAGGTCTCGGAACGTCCGCACGACGTCTTCATCCGCGACAAGGACGACCTGCACTGCACGCTGCGGGTGCCGATGGCCGACGCCGCGCTCGGCGCGGAGTTCACCGTCGAATCGATCCTCGGCGACGACATCACCGTCGCCATCGAGCCGGGTACTCAACCCGGCCAGGTGGTCAAGGTCCGCGGGCAGGGTATGCCGCATGTCAACAGTGGTGTGCGCGGCACCCTGCACGTGCATCTCGACGTGCATGTACCGACCAAGCTCGACGCCGGACAGTCGGCGGCGCTCTCGGCGTTTCGCGAGACGTCGGGGGAGCAGATCGACCTGGTCACCACCACGGCTGCCGCGGCACCCGGCGGCCTGTTCTCGCGGCTGCGCAACGCCTTCGCCGGACGCTGACAGGTCGCAGCGGAGTGGCACGCCGAGTGGATCGTGAACTGAAAGGTCGACGTCGGTGAGTCCTCCGTTGTTCTGGGTCGACGAGGTGCCCCGCGTGGGTGGTGAGGTCGTGCTCGCCGGTAGCGAGGGGCGGCACGCCGTGACCGTCACTCGCCTCGGCGTCGGCGAACAACTCCTCGTCGGGGACGGCCGGGGTTCTGTCGCCGACTGCGCGGTCGAGGCGGTCCGGTCGAAAGACACGCTTGTTGCGCGCGCTCACGGGTACACGTTCATCGACCGTCCGCGCCCGACCGTCACGGTGATCCAGGCGCTCCCGAAAGGCGAGCGCTCGGAGCTCGCCGTCGACCTCGCGACGGAGGCGGGTGCGGATCGCATCGTGCCCTGGCAGTCCGCGCGATGCGTTGCGCGATGGACTGGCAAGGCGGACAAGGGAATTGCGAAGTGGAAGGCCGCGGCGTCCGCGGCGGCCAAGCAGAGTCGGCGCCCATGGATTCCCGACATCGGTGAATTGGCGACGACGACTGACGTGCGCGCGATCTGCGCAGGCGTCGCCGCGGACGGCGGTGTGGTCGCGGTGCTGCACGAGGACGGAGCCGTGCCGCTGCGGTCGCTACCGCTGGCGGGTGCCTCCCAGATCGCCCTCGTGGTGGGGCCAGAGGGTGGACTCGACGACGCCGAGATCGCCGATCTGACCGCGCTGGGGGCGACGTCGGTGGTCCTGGGTCCCGAGGTGCTGCGGACGTCGGCCGCCGCCGCTGTCGCGCTCGGAGCGATCGGCGTGCTCACCGATCGGTGGGAGCGGTGAAGCGGTGCGCGGTGCACCGCTCGAAGATCGCGTACGGCGGTGAGCCGTCGCAGTTCGGTCACCTCTACCACGTGGCGAGCCCCGACGACCGTCCTGACCGGATGCGCCCGGTGGTCCTCGTGCACGGCGGCTACTGGACCACAGAGTTCAGCCTGACCATCGAATCGGCGATCGCGCGACAGTACGCGGAGCGGGGCGCACTGGTGTGGAACGTCGAGTATCGACGCATCGGTGAAGCGGGTGCCGGATGGCCCGCCTCGGGAACCGACGTCCGGTCCGCTATCGAGGCGCTCGACACCGAGATTCCCGACGCACTCGAACCCGACCTGCGGGCGTGTGTCGACTGGACCGATGTGGCTGTCGTCGGGCACTCGGCCGGTGGTCAACTCGCGCTCTGGTCGGTTGCGCAACTGCGAGCGAAGACAGCGTCGACGACGATCACCACGGTCGTCGCGCAGGCGGCGGCACTGGATCTCGTGGGTGCCGGTCGTGCCGCGCGACCCTCGGTCGAGGGCCTGATGGGAGGGCCGTACGACGCCGCGCCCGAACGCTACCGGCAGGCCTCGCCGATCGAACAGGAGCCGTTCGACGCGCACGTCGTCGCCATTCACGGCACGCTCGACACCGCGATCCCCGTCGACGTCAGTCGGCATTACGTCGAAACGGTCTGTGCGCGTGGGCAATCCGCCGAACTCATCGTGGTGCCGGACGAGGGACACGATGCTTTCGTCGATCCGCGAAGCGTGTGCAACCGGCAGACACTGCGCGTGCTCGGGATCTGAGTGCCGTGGTCGGTGCGGTGCGACGACCGCCGTGCGCCGGAATATTGCCTGCTGATCGGCCGTTGTGGCGCGATAGACTCGTATCGGACACGGATTCGATCCGGATCCGAGTGCACGCATAGAGCCCAAAGCCCCAGACACCAGGAGTGATTGCATACGTGAGTGACGGCACCCCCGACGTGAACGCGCCGAACAGCGGAACATCAGGGGGCAGACCTGTGGTCACCTCCAACGTGGAAATCTCTCCCGAGGTGGTCTTCGGTCTGCTCGGGGCCAGTGACATCAACCTGCGCACCCTGGAGAAACTTCTCCCCGCCGATATCCATGTCCGCGGCAACCAGGTGACGCTCAGCGGTCAGCACGCCGACGTCGCGGCATCGGAAAGAGTTGTCGCCGAACTGGCCGACCTGGTGGGACGCGGAACCCCGCTGACCCCTGACCTCGTGCGCCACAGCGTGTCCATGTTGAGCGAGGGATCGGCTGAGTCGCCGGCAGAAGTGTTGTCACTCGACATCATCTCCCGTCGCGGAAAGACGATCCGCCCCAAGACGCTCAATCAGAAGAAGTACGTCGACGCCATCGACAACAACACGATCGTCTTCGGCCTCGGACCAGCCGGAACGGGCAAGACGTACCTGGCGATGGCCAAGGCCGTGCAGGCGCTGCAGGGCAAAGCGGTCAACCGCATCATCCTCACGCGCCCCGCTGTCGAGGCCGGGGAGCGACTCGGCTTTCTTCCAGGAACCCTCAGCGAGAAGATCGACCCGTACCTGCGGCCCCTGTACGACGCCCTACACGACATGATCGATCCGGAGTCGATACCGAAACTCATGGCGGCGGGCGTCATCGAGGTCGCGCCGCTGGCGTACATGCGAGGCCGCACGCTGAACGACGCCTTCATCATTCTCGACGAGGCGCAGAACACGACGAGCGAGCAGATGAAGATGTTCCTGACCCGCCTCGGGTTCGGATCGAAGGTCGTCGTCACCGGCGACGTCACTCAGGTCGACCTGCCCGGCGGAGCGCAGAGCGGCCTCAACGCCGCGACACGCATTCTCGAGGGCATCGACGACATCCACTTCTCGCATCTGAACAGCTCCGACGTCGTGCGTCATCGACTCGTGGCCGACATCGTCGACGCGTACGGCCGCGACGACGAGGCACACCGTTCGTCGGGTCGGCTGCGCGACGCGGGCGCCCAGGGCGGCAATCGTGCGGCCCGACGCGCCGCCGGAGGAGGACGACGCTCATGAGTATCGAACTCGCCAACGAGTCAGGCGTCGAGGCCCCGGCGGAACTGATCATCGGTGCGGCACGGTTCGCCGTGGGGGCGATGGATGTCAATCCGGCAGCCGAGCTCTCGCTGCTGCTGGTCGACGAGGACACGATGGCCGACATGCACGTCCAGTGGATGGATCTGCCCGGGCCGACCGACGTCATGAGCTTCCCGATGGACGAACTCGTCCCAGGCGGCCGCCCCGACGCCGCGGAACCCGGTCCGGCGATCCTCGGCGACATCGTGATCTGTCCCGCTTTCGCGAAGCGTCAAGCCAAAGAGGCACGACGCTCCTTCGACCACGAACTCGCGATGCTCACGATCCACGGTGTCCTGCACCTCCTCGGCTACGACCACGCCGAGCCGGAGGAGGAGAAGGAGATGTTCGGGCTGCAGAACAGCATTCTCGAAGAGTTCTACGCCGAACGTCACCGCATCGCGCAGGTACAGCGTCAGTCCGACCGTGACACCAAACTGTTGACCAACATCGGTTTCTCCGACATCGCGTCGGTCGACGCTGCTCCCGACGCCTCCGATCCGGGACACACCCCGCCCAAGGACACGTGACCTTGTCGCAAGACATCTGGTTCCTCATCGTCGCTCTCGTCTTGCTCGCTGCCGCAGGCTTGTTCGCGGCCGTCGACACCGCGGTGTCGACGGTGTCGATCGCTCGCGTCGAAGACATGGTCAAAGAGCAGCGCGCCGGAGCGCGCAGGCTCGTGTCGGTGTTGGATGCGCGCGCCACCTACGTCGGTCTCGCCGTGTTCCTGCGCGTCGCCTGCGAGACGGCGGCGGTTGCACTCGCCGCTGTCGCCGCGGTCGATGCGCTCGGGGTCGGGTGGGGACTCGTCGTCACGATCGCGGGCATGACCGTGCTCTCGTACATCGCGGCAGGCGTCGGACCTCGCACGCTGGGCAGGCAACATGCCTACAGCGTCGCGCTGGCCTCTGCGGTGTTCCTGCAGGCGCTCGGCGTGCTGCTGACACCGGTCACCCGACTTCTCATCCTCATCGGCAACGCATTGACCCCCGGACGCGGATACCGCAACGGGCCGTTCGCCACCGAGGTCGAGTTACGTGAGGTCGTCGACCTCGCGGAGGCAAGCGGAGTGGTGGCGGCAGATGAGCGCCGGATGATCCAATCCGTCTTCGACCTCGGCGATACCAATGCCCGCGAGGTGATGGTCCCGCGCACCGAGATGATCTGGATCGAAGACGACAAGACCGTCGCGCAGGCGCTGAATCTCGCACTGCGGTCCGGACATTCGCGCATACCCGTGATCGGCGAGAACCCCGACGACGTGCTCGGGGTCCTCTACCTCAAAGACCTCGCCTCGACACTGAATGCGGGAGAACCGATCACGGTCATCCGGGCGCGAGATCTCATGCGTCCGGCCGAGTTCATGCCCGACTCGAAGCCACTCGACAAGGTGCTCGCAGACATGCAGCGCACCCGCAACCACATGGCGCTCCTGGTCGACGAGTACGGCGGCATCGCAGGTTTGGTCACCATCGAGGACGTCCTCGAGGAGATCGTCGGTGAGATCACCGACGAATACGACACCGACGAGGTCGCCCCCATCGAAGATCTCGGCGACGGCAGCATTCGGGTGTCGGCCCGACTGCCCGTCGAGGATCTCGGCGAACTCTTCGACATCGAGATCGACGACGATGAGGTCGAAACCGTCGGCGGACTCGTCGGGCTGGAGTTGGGCCGCGTGCCGTTGCCGGGTGCCGACGTCGAATCCCACGGGCTGCGGCTTGTCGCAGAGGGAGGGCCCAATCATCAAGGGCGCCAACGTATCACCACGGTGTTGGTGACCAAGTTGCCGTCTGCGGATGATGACGACGCAGACGCGGCGTCGCGGGATGACGACGACTCACGACGTGATCGACGCCGCGGTGACGCCCGCTCGGAATCCGACGCGGGCGCGCTACGTCGAGTGCGTGACGCCGACCCCGACACCGATGGGGAATACTCTGAGCGGAACGGCTCCGACCGCGGCACGTCGGTTCACGCACGCAACGGCAAGGATCACAGGTGACCCAGACACTCGACGACGAGGACAACAAACTCGTCGTGCTCGCCAGGGGAGCGCGCGCCCGCGCAGAGACCGCATCGGGTGCGGCGGTTCGCGACGGTGACGGGCGGACCTACGCCGGAGCCGACGTCGAGACGCGCTCGCTGCAGTTGACAGGTCTTCAGGTCGCGCTCGCGACGGCGCTCGGCAGCGGTGCAGGCGAGTTCGAGGCCGCCGTCGTCGTCGGCGGCCGCGCAGACGATCCCGGCCTGGCAACCCTGCACGAGATCAGCCCGTCGGCACCTCTGATCGTCGCCGATGGAAGCGGCGCCGTCGTCGATCGCGTCGAGTCATGAGCGACGAATTCCGCTCAGGATTCGTCTGTTTCGTCGGCAGGCCCAACACGGGGAAGTCGACGCTGACGAACGCCCTCGTCGGCGAGAAGATCGCGATCACGTCGAATCGTCCGCAGACAACTCGGCACACGATTCGCGGAATCGTGAACCGGCCGGACGCGCAGTTGATCATCGTCGACACCCCTGGCCTGCACCGACCACGCACGCTTCTCGGGCAGCGACTCAACGATCTCGTTCGCGACACCTACTCGGAGGTCGACGTGATCGGGATCTGCATCCCGGCCGACGAGGCGATCGGTCCCGGCGACCGGTGGATCGTGTCGCAGGTGCGACAGATGGCGCCCAAGACGACGGTGCTCGGCGTCGTGACGAAGATCGACCGCGTGACGCCCGACAAGGTCGCGGCCCAACTGCTCGCACTGAGTGAACTGCTCGGCAGCGAGTCCGAGGTGGTGCCGGTGTCGGCGACCAGCGGCGCGCAGCTCGACGTCCTCACAGACGTTCTCGTCTCGCTGATGGAACCGGGCCCCGCGTTCTATCCCGACGGCGAGCTGACCGACGAACCCGAGCAGGTCCTGATGGCGGAGTTCATCCGCGAGGCCGCCCTCGAGGGTGTGCACGATGAGTTGCCGCACTCACTGGCGGTCGTGATCGAGGAGGTCATCCCGCGCGAGGACCGACGCCCCGATCAGGCACCGATGGTCGACGTCCACGCGATTCTCTACGTGGAGCGCGACAGCCAGAAGGGCATCATCATCGGACACAAGGGTTCGCGTCTGAAGCAGGTGGGTACCACCGCTCGGGCGCAGATCGAGAACCTGCTCGGCGTGAAGGTCTACCTGGATCTACACGTGAAAGTGGCAAAGGACTGGCAGCGAGACCCCAAACAGCTGGGACGAATGGGCTTCTGACGGCCGATCTCTTCAGGAGGTACGACGGTGGGCAAGCATGAGGGATCGGACGAAACGGCACCAGCCGACTCGGTCGATTCGACGCAGGACAGTCACGATCAGAGCAGTCACGATCAGAGCAGTCACGGTCAGAACAGTCACGGTGGGGGCACTCGCACCGACGAGAGTCGCACCGAGCAGACCGGCGCTGACGGCTACCCGCACGAGGAGCAGGCGGTCAGCACCATCTCCGAGGTGCTCGGTGCGCCCAAGTTCTGGCTCCTCCCGGTGTTGCTCGTCGTCGTCATCATGTCGTTCATGGCGGCGCTGTACATGGGCGCGATCGCCGATCCCGAACGCAATCTGCACGATTTCCCGATCGCCTTGACCAACCAGGACAACGGGGGCGAGGTCCCCAACGCCGACGGCGGCACCGACAAACAGAATTACGGCGATCAGATCGCCAAGGGCATCATCGACGAAGCGGCGAAGAGTGGAATCGCGGTGCACAAGACCGACCGCACCACCGCGCTGAACGAGTTGAACACGGGCAAGGTCTACGGCGTCGTGATCATCAGCCCGAACTTCACCAATAAGGCTGTGGCACTTGGCCAATCGGCGGTACTGCAGGCCAAGCCCGAGAAGCTGCCGATCGACATCTACATCAATCGCGGGTCGGGAACCTTCGCCTCGGCTATCACGACGACATTTTCTGAGCGGGTGTCGACGCAGGTCAACAAGCAGGTGGGCGACCAGCTCACGCAGTCGGTCAGAGAGCAACTCGCCAAGGCCAACGTACCGTTCAGCGGCGCAGCGCAACTCGCGCTCTCGCAACCGGTGGACGTGCGGACCGTCGAACCCAATCCGCTGCCCGAGGGCTCCGGAAACGGATTGTCGGCGTTCTACTACACACTGCTGCTGATTCTCGCCGGTTTCACCGGCGCGATGATGGTGAGCATCGTGGTCGACGCCGCGCTCGGCCAGACACCCATCGAATTCGGCCCCTTCTACCAACTGCGTCTGCGACTGCCGATCTCGCGCTGGGGAACTCTCGCCGCCAAGTGGACGATCATGTTGCTGATCGCGTTCATCCAGTCGGCGCTGTACATCGGTGTCTGTACGGCGGTGGGGACCTCGTTACCGAACGCGTTTGTGTTGTGGACGTATTCGGTGTTGGTGATCTTCGCCGTCGGTGTGTCGGCGGCGTCGGCGATGGCCGTCTTCGGAAACCCCGGTCTGATCCTGAATCTGGTGTTCTTCGTGATTCTCGGCCTGCCGTCGTCGGGTGGCACCGTGCCGCTGGAGGCCAGTCCACGACTGTTCGCCTGGATCGCGTCGGTCGAGCCGATGCATCTGGTGTACCTCGGGGTTCGCTCGATCCTGTACTTCGATGCCGACTGGGATGCCGGCCTCGGCCGGGCGGTGATCCAGACGATCATCGGATTGATCGTGGGCGGACTGCTCGGCTGGGCGGGAACCAAGTTCTACGACCACAAGGGCTGGCATCGCTTCCCCGGCGGCATGCGCCTGACGCCGCGGATGGCCAAGATCTTCGACGGCGGAAGCGGCAGCCTCCCGACGATCACCACGCCTGCACCCCAGCACGTGGCCGGGGTCGCGGGCGCCAGCGCCCGCAAGCGAGAGGCGACGGCAGGCACTCATGTCGGCTCCCACGAGCGTGAGCCGGGCGACTCCGGAAGTGGCAGCGGTTAGCGGCATGTCTCGGCGGGCCATGTCGGTCGCCGGTGGAACAATGGCACGGTGAGGTTCTACCAGGATGAAGCGGTTGTGCTGCGCCAGCACAAGCTCGGTGAAGCCGACCGCATCATCACGTTGCTGACCGCGGAGCACGGATTGGTGCGTGCGGTCGCCAAGGGCGTGCGACGGACGAGGTCGAAGTTCGGTGCCCGGTTGGAACCGTTCGCCCACGTCGACGTGCACCTCTATCCGGGACGCAACCTCGACGTCGTCACACAGGTCCATTCGATCCACGCGTTCGCCGACGCGATCGTCGCCGACTACGCCCGCTACACCACGGCGTGCGCCGTCCTCGAGACTGCGGAACGCCTTGCCGGTGAGGAACGTGCTCCCGCCGCGCAGTTGCACCGCCTCACCGTCGGTGCCCTCGAGGCGCTGGCAGATGATCGACGGCCGGGAGGGCTGATCCTCGACGCCTTCCTGCTCAGGGCAATGCACTGTGCAGGCTGGATGCCCGCGTTGGATGTGTGTGCACGCTGCGCTTCGCCTGGCCCGCATCGGGCGTTCCACGTCGCTGCCGGTGGTGCGGTGTGCCTGCACTGTCGTCCGCCGGGAGCCGCGACCCCGTCGCCCGGCGTCCTCGACCTCATGGACTCGTTGTACCGGGGGCAGTGGGAACACACCGCGGACGCGACCGAATCGCTACGACGTCAAGCCAGCGGATTGGTCGCCGCGCATCTGCAATGGCACCTCGAGCGCCAATTGCGCACCCTGCCGCTCATCGAACGCGCAACCCCTCATAGTCTGGTTTCACCGAACGTGAGAGGAGCCGGCGATGGCGCTACGGTCGCGGTCCGCGGCTCGGGATGAACGGGCAAAGCAAGCCGCAGCACAGGAACGACGCGCGGTTCGTCCACCCGACCCGCATCCGAGCGGCGCTACGCCGCCCGCATTGCCCGCCGAACTGATCCCACGCCACGTCGCGCTCGTGATGGACGGCAACGGCCGGTGGGCCACCGAGCGTGGACTGCCGCGTACCGAGGGGCACAAGCGTGGCGAGGCGGTCCTCATGGACACCGTCTGTGGCTGCATCGAGATGGGCGTGACGTGGTTGTCGGCCTACGCGTTCTCGACGGAGAACTGGTCGCGCAGCCCCGACGAGGTCCGGTTTCTGATGGGTTTCAACCGCGACGTGATCCGACGCCGTCGCGATGAGATGAACGAGATGGGCGTGCGCGTGCGCTGGGCCGGACGCCGACCACGCCTGTGGCGCAGCGTGATCAAAGAACTCGAGGTGGCCGAGGAACTGACCAAGGACAACACGGTCATGACCCTGACGATGTGCGTGAACTATGGCGGACGAGCCGAAATCGCCGACGCGGCAAAGGAGATCGCTCGACGCGCCGCGGCGGGCGAGCTCGATCCCGAGCGGATCACCGAGGCGTCGTTCGCGAAGTATCTCGACGAGCCCGGTATGCCCGACGTCGACCTGTTCCTGCGTCCGTCGGGGGAGCAGCGCATCTCGAACTTCCTGCTCTGGCAGTCGGCCTACGCCGAGATGGTCTATCAGGAGAAGCTGTTTCCCGATTTCGATCGCCGCGACCTGTGGGCAGCGTGCGTCGAGTACGCGTCTCGCGACCGTCGCTTCGGCGGCGTGATGACGACGGAGTGAGCGTGAGTAGTCGGTGAGCGATGAGTCGATGAGCAATGAGTCGGGCCCGAATTCTTCTGCCGCGCAACAGGTTCTCCTCGACAGGGTGGCCGCGCTCCTGACCGAGATCGGCGACGTCACCGACGCCGACGCAGAATCGGTGGTTGTGGCCGTCGGCTCGACGCGAGCGTCGGTTCGCGTCATCGCGCTGGCCGACGACCTTCAGGTGGTCTCGGTGACGCAGTTGCTCGCGCTCAACCTTCCCAACACCGACGCGCTCCGTTCCGACGTCGAAGAACTGGACGCGACGCTGAGCTTCGGTAACCTACGACGCTCCGATCTGACCGGCGTCACCACAGATGTGTTGCAGTACTACACATTTCCGGTCGACGGCCTCACCGACATCCCACTGCTGACGGTGCTGCACATCGTGCTCTCCGGCGGCGACGACATCGCCCGCAAGCTCGTCGACGCGAGCTGATCTCCGCGGAGTGTCAGCGTGCGGCGCGGCAGTCGGCGCACACTCCGAACACCTCAACGGTGTGGTGGATGTCGCTGAATCCGTGTTCTGCCGCGATCTTCGACGCCCAGCGCTCCACAGGCTCCGCCTGGACCTCGACCGTCGTTCCACACACCCGGCACACCAGGTGGTGGTGATGCACCGACGAGCAGTTCCGGTAGCGCATCTCGCCCGAACCGTCCCAGAGAGCATCGATCTGACCCGCTTGGCTCAGTGCCTGCAGATTGCGATAGACGGTGGTCAATCCGATCGATTCGCCACGCGCCTTGAGTTGCTCGTGAAGTTCCTGAGCCGAGCGGAAGTCGTCGCCTTCCGACAGTGCGTCGGCGATTGCCGCGCGTTGCCGGGTGGAACGGATGCCGGTGACGGGACGCTCGCGGCCCGCGGTGTCGGTGGGTGCTGCGGTGTCGGTCGTCGCCGTGGTGTCGGTGCTGCTCATCGGGCCGCTTCGTCGCTGTGAGTTGTCGATGGCGCCCCGGTGTTAGTGGCTGCCGTGTTCGCGGCTGCAGTGTTCGCGGCGGGCGCATCCGGACTAGTCGGCTGCGTCGTCGGACGCGGTTCGGTCGCGTGTGTGAGGGCGTCGGTGACGATGTGTGCGAGGTGGTCGTCGATCAGCGAGTACATGATCTCGCGGCCGTTGCGTTCACCGCGCACGACGCCCGCGTCCTTCAGTACGCGCAGGTGCTGGCTGACCAGGGGCTGGCTCACGCCGAGCGAGCCGACCAGCTCGTGCACGCAGCGGGCGTCTTCCTGCAGTGCCAACACGATGGCGATCCGCATGGGCGATGCGAGTGCTCTGAGCAGGTCGCTGGCGGCCTCGCGCGCAGCAACATCGCGGGCGCCGACGCTGCGCGAGCCGAGGTCTTCTGAACACTGGCCGCGAGTTCCCATCCCTCCATCTTAAAGGAAGTGGTTGTCATTTGTGGTCGACGCCCCACTGGTTGCGTTGGCCGCACCAGGGGATGCTCGACGGCGCTGGTCAGGCGTCGTCGGCCGACGGCTAGGCTGTAAGGGTTGCCGGCCTGCGCGTCGGCGAGAAGTTTGTGACCTGTCCCAACGTCCGTGGAGAAAGATCCCTGTGGCCTCCCGCCCGTCGAATGCTGCCCCTGCCAAAGTCGAAGCCGTCGTCAACCTCGCCAAGCGTCGGGGTCTCGTGTACCCGAGCGGCGAGATCTACGGCGGGACACGGTCGGCGTGGGACTACGGGCCGCTCGGAGTGGAGCTCAAGGAGAACATCAAGCGGCAGTGGTGGCGGAGCATGGTCACCAGTCGCGACGACGTCGTCGGACTCGATTCGTCGGTCATCCTCCCGCGGCCCGTGTGGGAAGCCAGCGGTCACGTCGAGGTCTTCACCGATCCGCTCGTCGAATCGCTCTACACCCACAAGCGCTACCGCGCCGATCACCTGATCGAGGCCTACGAGCTCAAGCACGGCCACCCTCCTGAGAACGGTCTTGCCGACATCAACGACCCGGAGACGGGGCAGCCGGGCAATTGGACCGAGCCGCGTGCGTTCAGCGGTCTGATGAAGACCTACCTGGGACCTGTCGACGACGAGGAGGGCTTGCACTACCTCCGTCCGGAGACCGCGCAAGGAATCTTCGTCAACTTCAAGAACGTCATGACGACCTCGCGTAAGAAGCCGCCGTTCGGTATCGCGCAGATCGGCAAGAGTTTCCGCAACGAGATCACCCCGGGCAACTTCATCTTCCGCACCCGCGAGTTCGAGCAGATGGAGATGGAGTTCTTCGTCAAGCCGGGTGAAGACGAGGAATGGCACCAGTACTGGATCGATCAGCGATTCGCCTGGTACACCGATCTCGGTATCAATCCGGAGAATCTGCGGCTCTACGACCACCCCAAGGAAAAGCTGTCGCACTACTCCAAGCGCACCGTCGACGTGGAGTACAAGTTCGGCTTCTCGGGCAACCCGTGGGGCGAACTCGAAGGCGTCGCCAATCGCACCGACTTCGATCTGTCCACCCACGCCAAGCATTCGGGTGAAGACCTGTCGTTCTTCGATCAGGCGACGGGCGAGCGCTACACCCCGTACGTGATCGAGCCCGCGGCCGGTCTGACCCGTTCGGTGATGGCATTCCTGTGCGACGCGCTGACCGAGGAAGAGGTGCCGAATGCCAAGGGCGGCACCGATACCCGCACTGTGCTCCGCCTCGATCGTCGACTTGCCCCGGTGAAGGTGGCGGTGCTGCCGCTCTCGCGCAACGAGAAGCTGTCACCGAAGGCCAAGGATCTCGCCGCAGAGTTGCGCAAGTACTGGAACGTCGACTTCGACGACGCGCAGGGGATCGGCAAGCGCTACCGCAGGCAGGACGAGGTCGGAACACCGTTCTGCGTAACGGTCGATTTCGACACCCTCGACGATCAGGCCGTCACGATTCGCGAACGCGACACGATGAGCCAGGAGCGCATCGCCTTGGACCGCGTCGTCGAATATCTCGGGAGCAAACTGCTCGGGGCGTGACGTCTACGGGTCGCGGGTCGGTCGTTGAGTAGGCCTGACCTGCGGTGGTCTGTCACAATTGAGGAGAGTTTGCCGTGCGTGGCCGGACACGGGGTCCGACCGGGCGGCGAGGAGAGTGAGTGGAGTCGTGGCGGTCAGCGGGAAAGTCGTGCATTACGACACGAATAGAGGATTCGGATTCCTGGCCCCGGAGTCGGGCGGTGCCGATGTGTTCTTGCACATCAATGACATCGACATCGACGAGGATTCGTTGAAGCCGGGTGCCAAGGTCTCGTTCGACATCGAGGAAACCGATCGCGGGGCCAAGGCGGTCAACGTCGCGGTCACCGAAGAAGCGCCGGCCGACGAGTCGGGATCGGGGCGCCCGCATCGTCGCGATTCGCACGATCACCACGGTCGCTCACACGGTTCGGATCGCTCACACGGGGCCGA
Source organism: Gordonia sp. 852002-51296_SCH5728562-b (assembly GCF_001665475.1). Taxonomy (NCBI): domain Bacteria; kingdom Bacillati; phylum Actinomycetota; class Actinomycetes; order Mycobacteriales; family Gordoniaceae; genus Gordonia; species Gordonia sp. 852002-51296_SCH5728562-b. Next base: position 31,341 of record NZ_LZMI01000135.1, read on the forward strand.
CCGTCGACGTCCGCGCGGAGGCGGCGGGTCACTCGACTCAGCGGCGTTCACCGAGGAGATCACCGAACTGCTCCTCGACGCCTCCGGCGACCTGACTGCCAAGCAGATCGTCGCCATCCGTCAGCGCGTCACCGACTTCGCGGTCGGTCGGGGCTGGGTGCTTGACTAGTACCCCGCTCTCTGGCCGGACCGGTATACCTCCGACTGCCGAGTACGGCGAGGAGGCCGTCGAGCGCATCGTTCGCGAGGGCGCGAAGACGGCCAGCCTGCCCGGCACCAGGACAGATCACCGCAGCGAGTACGCGCGCGACCGTGCGCGCGTACTCCATTCGGCCGCACTGCGTCGGCTCGCCGACAAAACCCAGGTCGTCGGACCACGCGAGGGTGATACTCCGCGTACCCGTCTCACGCATTCGCTCGAGGTCGGGCAGATCGGGCGGGGGATCGCGATCGGTCTCGGCTGCGAGCCAGACCTCGTCGAACTCGCAGGTCTCGCCCACGACATCGGGCATCCGCCGTACGGACACAACGGCGAACGAGCGCTCGACGAGGTCGCCGTCGACATCGGCGGGTTCGAGGGCAATGCGCAGAACCTGCGCATCCTCACGCGGCTCGAACCGAAACTTCTCGACGCCGACGGCGCGTCCGCGGGTCTCAACCTGACCCGCGCGTCGTTGGACGCGACCCTCAAATACCCGTGGCTGCGTCGGCCGCCGGCCCGCAAGTTCGGTGCGTACGACGACGACGCCGACACCCTGGCGTGGGTTCGGCAGGGTGCGCCCGGCGATCGGCAGTGTATCGAAGCGCAGGTCATGGACTGGTCCGACGACGTCGCGTATTCGGTCCACGACCTCGAAGACGGCGTCATCGCCAACCGCATCGATCTCCGGTCACTCGGCGACCCGGACGATCAACGCACGCTGGCGGCGATAGGTGTCGCAGAATTTCCCGAGCTCGAACCGGAACCGCTGATCGACGCCGCGGGCAGGCTCTCGCAGATGGACATCGTGCGGGCGGTCGGGGTGTTCGACGGCAGTCTCGACGCGTCTGTACGGCTCAAGAGACTCACGAGTGAACTCATCGGCAGGTTCGCGTCCGCCGCCATCACGGGTACCCGAGAACAGGTCGGCGGGCGCTCGATTTCTCGCTACGACGCCGACCTCACCGTGCCACCGCTGATCGCTGCCGAGGTTGCGATCCTCAAGACCTTGGCGCTGCGATTCATCTTCTCCAACGAACGCCACAAGTCGCACCAGGCCCGCCAACGCGAGCGCATCCACCGGGTCGCGGGGTGGTTGATGGCCGCGGCTCCCGGAGGACTCGATCCGATCTTCGTTCCGACCTGGCAGGCCGCCGAGACCGACGCCGCGCGACTGCGTGTCATCGTCGACCAGATCGCCTCGATGACCGAGGGACGCCTCGAACGGATGGACAAACAGAACTCCGGCGCCCAGGCGCACCTGGGCTGAGACTGCTGGGCTGCACACTACTGGGCGGATGAGTTCCCGGCGTTGACGGCGTCGAGCTTTTCCGCCAGCGCCTTCTTGGTGACCGCGCCCGTGGTGAACTCCGGCAGTCTGTCGACAGGCACCGAGCCGATCATGGCGAGCAGCCCCGGGCCGTCGGCCTCGGTGACGTCGGGGAAGGAGCTCTTGACCAATTCGGTCAACGCGTCCTTGCCGCTGGGGACCGAAACCACCTCGGCGATCGTCGAATTGGTGGTCAGCGGGACGGAGATCTCGTCTCCCTTGACCTCGACGTCGGCGTGCACGCGGATATCGCGACTCGACGCTCCCACGTCGATCCGATACGTTCCGCCTTCGACGAGGAAATCGTGGACGCGAACATCCCAGTACGCCAACACATCTCGCGGCACGCTGATGGTCACGCGCTGCTCGTCGCCCGCCTTGACGTCGACGCTCGCGAACGCTTTCAGTTCGCGCACCGGCCGCGAGACCGACGACGTCTCGATGCCTGAATAGACCTGCACGACCTCGCGTCCGTCGACCTTGCCGACGTTGGCGACGGTCACCTCGACGGTCAGGCCGTCGGCATTCTCGGTGACCGAGAGGTCGCGGTAGTCGAAGTCGGTGTAGGACAAGCCATGTCCGAACGGATAGGAGACGTTCATTTTGCGCGCGTCGTACCAGCGGTAGCCGATGAAGAGTCCCTCGCCGTAGGTGACGTGTTGGAACTCGCCGGGAAAGTTCAGGTAGCTCGGGTTGTCCTCGAGACGCAGCGGAATGGTCTCCGACAGTCGCCCGGACGGATTGACGCTGCCGAACAGAACGTCGGCGATGGCGCCTCCGCCCGCCTGTCCGAGGAGCGCGCCGTCGAGGATCGCGGGCGCCAGGAGCGGTGCGACGCGGAGCACTCCGCCGCGTGAGAGCACCACGGCCGTACGGGGATTCGCGGCCAGTACCGCCCCTGCGAGTTCGAGCTGATCGGAGGGAAGGTCGATGGTGGTCCGGTCGAATCCCTCTGACTCCTGGTGCTCGGCGAGTCCGAGGAACAGCACGACGTTGGTCGCGGATCGCGCCGCGGCGACGGCATCGGAAATCAGGTCGCTGCGGTTCTGGGAATCGTTGTCGTCGGTGGTGTATCCGGCGGCGTAGACGACTTCGGAGTCGGCGTGCCGCTTGATCTCGTCGAGCGGGATGTCGACCTTGGTGGCGTTGACCTTCGACGACCCGCCGCCCTGATAGCGCGGTTGCGCGGCCATCGTGCCGATGACGGCCAACTTTTCGGAGCTGTCGAAGGGGAGGAGGTCGTCGTCGTTGCGCAACAACACGATCGCCTGCGCGGCCGCCTCACGCGCCAGCGAGTGATGGGCGTCGACGTCGAATGTGCCGTTCTCCGAACGGATGTGCGGTGCTGCTCGTTCGACGAGCGCGATCATCCGGTCGGCAGACTCCTGCAGTGCCTGCGGGTCGAGGCGGCCGTCATCCACAGCGGCCGCCACGTCGTCGTCGAGTTCGTCGCCCCCGAACGGCATCATCAGGTCGAGTCCGGCGGCCACCGAGCGGACGCGGTCGACCACCGCACCCCAGTCGCTGACCACCACGCCGTCGAATCCCCAAGTGTCTCGCAGGATTCCGGTGAGTAGCTCGCGGCTCTCGCTCGCGTGGACACCGTTGATGCGGTTGTACGAGCACATCACCGTCCAGGGTCGTGCGGTGCGGACGATGTGGCCGAACGCTCGAAGGTATAGCTCGTGCAGTGTGCGCTCGTCGATTGCCGCGCTCACCCGCATGCGATCGGTCTCCTGGTTGTTGGCCGCGAAGTGCTTGAGCGACGCACCGACGTCGACGCTCTGCACGCCGCGCACCCATGCTTCGCCGAATGCCGCCGACAGGAACGGATCCTCGGAGTAGTACTCGAAGTTGCGGCCGCCGAGCGGGGAGCGTTTGAGGTTGATGCCGGGGCCGAGAACGACCGAGACCTGGCGGGCGAGTGCCTCGGTGCCGATGGCCTTGCCGATGCGGTCGGCAAGGTCGGGGTTCCAGGTCTGGGAGAGTCCGACAGCGGGCGGAAAGCAGGTCGCGGGAACGCTCTCCGACAAGCCGAGCGCGTCGGAGGAGCCCTCTTGTTTGCGCAGTCCGCTCGGGCCGTCGGTCATTGCGATCGACGGCAGGTCGCCCTCGGACTTGGTCTGCCAGAAGTTCTTGCCGCTGGTGAGTCGGGCCTGCTCTGCGGTGGACAACGACGATGTAGCCATAGGTACTCCTCGGTGCGACGACTCGGCCCCCCGCTTTCGACCGTAGCCGATCCGTCGTCGGAAGCCGTGCGTGTTCGGGGTCGGTCCGCGCGCTTGTGGATGTAGCGGACGAGGCGAACCGCAGAGGTCACTACACTGGGCACGTGGCAGGCCGAATTCCCGATCGTGACATCACGGCAATCCGTGAACAGACACGCATCGAGGAGATCATCGGCGACTACGTCGCATTGCGTCCGGCCGGTGCCGACCGACTCAAGGGTCTGTGTCCCTTCCACGACGAGAAGACGCCGTCGTTTCACGTCCGTCCGCATCACGGTCATTTCCACTGCTTCGGATGCGGCGAGGGTGGCGATGTCTACAGCTTCTTGCAGAAGCAGGAGCACGTCAGCTTTGTCGAGGCCGTCGAGCAACTCGCCGACCGGATCGGATATCAGATCCACTACGAGGGTGGCGGGACGTCGGTCGCACGTGATCGCGGAACCCGCGCCCGCTTGGTAGCTGCCAACGCCGCCGCGCAGAAGTACTACGCCGAGCAGTTGCGAACCCCCGACGCGCAGATTGCGCGCGACTACCTCACCGAACGGAACTTCGACGCCGCTGCGGCGTCGGCCTTCGGCTGCGGTTACGCCCCCGCAGGCTGGGACACGATGACCAAGGCGTTGCTGTCGCAGGGCTTCGAGTTCGCCGAACTGGAGGCAGCCGGCCTGTCGAAGCAGGGCCGCAAGGGCCCCATCGACAGATTCCATCGCCGTCTGCTGTGGCCGATCCGCAATCTCGGTGGAGACATCATCGGTTTCGGTGCGCGCAAGCTGTTCGACGACGACAACCTCGGCAAGTACATGAACACGCCGGAGACCATGCTGTACAAGAAGTCTCAGGTGTTGTTCGGGCTCGATCACGCCAAGAAGAACATCGCCAAGAGTCATCAGGTCGTCGTGGTCGAGGGATACACCGACGTGATGGCGATGCACCTGTCGGGGGTGACGACTGCTGTCGCTTCGTGTGGCACCGCATTCGGTGAGGATCACCTGGCGCTAATCCGTCGTCTGATGATGGACGACTCGTATTTCCGCGGTGAGGTGATCTACACCTTCGACGGCGACGCGGCCGGAAAAGCTGCGGCGCTCAAGGCGTTTGAAGGCGAGCAATCCATCGCGGGTCAGACCTTCGTCGCCATCGCGCCGGAGGGCATGGACCCGTGCGAGTTGCGGCAGAACAGGGGAGACGCCGCGGTCCGGGATCTGATCGCGCGTCGAGTGCCGATGTTCGAGTTCGCGATCAAGGCCCTGCTGGCCGGGTTCGATCTGAACACCGCGGAGGGTCGCGTCCACGCACTGCGCGACACGGTGCCGGTGGTGGCCCGGATCAAAGACGTGGCGCTGCGCGACGAGTACGCCCGTCAACTCGCCGGTTGGGTCGGCTGGGAAGAAGTCGGGCAGGTTCTCGCGCGGGTCCGTGAGGAGGGTGCGCGCGTCGCTCGGGTGAGCGGACGTGCATCGGCGTCGGGGCGTGGGCGGCAGATGCGTCGTGACCGTCCCGAAGCGGAGAAGGCGCCGGGACCCGGGCGACCCAACCCGGATGACCCCCGCCTCTGGCCGCAGCGCGAGGCGCTCAAGGCGGCACTGCAATACCCGGCCATCGCGGGCACCGTCTTCGATTCGCTGCCCGAGGAGTGCTTCACCGAACCCGCCTACACCGGCGTCCGAAATGCGATGTCGGCGTTGGGTGGCACGTCGTCGGGGATGGGCGGCACCGAGTGGATCGACGCCGTCAACCACGAGGTCGACAACCCCGTCGTCGGGCCGATGGTGACCGAACTCGCCGTCGAACCGATGCCGGTCAGCGAGCAGAACATCTCGCGCTACATCGGCAGTGTGCTGGCCCGACTGCAGGAGGTCTGGGTGGGCGCGCAGATCGCCGACATCAAGTCACGGCTGCGCCGCATGGCCCCGGGTGACGACCCCGACGGCTATCACGCGGTATTCGGCGACCTCGTGGCGTTGGAGGCGTATCGACGCAGTCTGCTCGAGCAGGCCGTCGACCCTGTCGTCGACGTCGGATGACGGTGGTCAGGCGGCGTTGAGCCTGCCGCCTGGTCGCAGTTCCTCGGGGAACATCGGCCGGTGCGGATCCTCGGAGTTGTACCGGCAGCCACCGGAGTACGTGTGGGGGCCTTCGCAGCGGTCGGGCGTTGGGCGCGGGCGTCCCCAGATGTGGTCTGCACTCATCAGCTCGCCTCCTCGGGCTCGGACAGTGGGCGACGGCGGCGCTGCGACGGCGAAGCGACCGGAATTCTCGGCTCGATGGCCTACCGAAAGTATGGGGCGACACCTGACCGATCGGCCAGTTGACGCGAGGTTTCACTCGTGGTTGCGCGAATGTGGGTCGGGTCACCGGGCGGGGGGTTGGGCTGCTCGGGGCAGGGCGGCACGGCTAGTCGGGCCGGGGCGGCCCCGCAGAAAGTAGGGGAAAGAATCCTTCCTCGGGTTGCTGACCTGTCCCCGAGAAGTTGCGCGGGGAAACCGAAGAGACCCGCGGAAAGTACGCTTCCCCTAGTTCCTGCGCCTCGGGATCGCGGCTCGACGTCGAACTGCACGGCTTTTTGGGCTGGGGTGCCCCGGCAGAAAGTAGGGGAAAGAATCCTTCCTCGGGTTCCTGACCTGTCCCCGAGAAGTTGCGCGGGGAAACCGAAGAGACCCGCGGAAAGAACGCTTCCCCTAGTTCCTGCGCCTCGGGATCGCGGCTCGACGTCGAGCTGCACGACCGCTCGACGTCGCGCGGCGTCGAACTGCACGGCTCTCGGGCCGCCCGCCCGACGGAAAGTAGGGGAAGGAATCCTTCCTCGGGTTGCTGACCCTTCCGCCAGAAGTTGCGCGGGGAAACCGAAGAGACCCGCGGAAAGAACGCTTCCCCTAGTTCCTGTGCCCCGGGATTGCGGCTCGACGGCTGCGCTGCGACAGCGAAGCGACCGAAATTCTCAGCTCGTGGTGGCGCGAATGTGGGTCGGGTCACCGGGCGGGCGGTTCGAGGCGTTGAGACGCGAAACCCCTTCCCGCACTCGGATCTGCGGGAAGGGGTTGGGCGTGCCCAGGGCGGGACTTGAACCCGCGACCTATCGATTATGAGTCGACGGCTCTAACCAACTGAGCTACCCGGGCCAGCGCTGACACCCTATCGCACTGCATCTCCGGAAAGGCACGATGGTGCTACTAGACGATGTGATGTCTTGTGTCCGGGACGTCGCCAGACCGGCTCTGCCTCGCACCCCCGTGACCAGCCGTTTTGTCCTGACGTGAGTCCATACGCTAGAGTCAGCGTTCGGTTCTGGTGCTGTTCGCGGCGCCCGAATCGAGAGCAATCCCCCATAGCTCAATTGGCAGAGCATTCGACTGTTAATCGAACGGTTACTGGTTCGAGTCCAGTTGGGGGAGCAGAGTTAGAGCAGGTCAGGCCCGGTATCCGCCGGGCCTTTCTTGTTTTGTCCTTCGGAGTGCGGAGACTCGACCAAATACCCTGTCGTGGGCGTGGAGCTGGTTCTAACGTTGATCGTGACCAACACTTCCGTCGGTCAGCGACGGAAGGTGGAGTGTCGAGGAGGTCAACGCCGTGTCAACGCATTCACCGCTCTTCTATGTACTTCCCGGACTGGCGATCGCGATGGGACTCATCTTCGCTGCTGCAGGTATCGGTGACATCGACAACTACGGTGGCGGGGTCGCCGCGTGGCTCTACACGATCTTCGGCCTTGCGATCGTGGTGGTGGGGGCGGGAGTGGTCGCAGTCGGCAAGGGTGGTTCGTCGGAGTAGCGTCTCGCGCCAGGAATTTTCGGGTGTCCGATTTGCTAGTATTGACATTGTCAATGCTGACAACCGGACGAGGCGCGCCGTACCCGGCCAGCGACAAGACGGCGCTCGGAGGTTCGACGTCTCGTGTCGTGGATCGTGTTGATCATTTCTGGTGTTCTCGAGGCCGTGTGGGCGACTGCTCTCGGTAAGTCGCACGGGTTCACCCAGATCGTCCCCACAATTGTCTTCGCCGTCGCGCTCATCGGATCGATGGCCGGGCTGGCGTTTGCGTTGCGGGAGTTGCCAACTGGCACCGCCTACGCGATCTGGGTTGGTATCGGAGCCGCGCTGACAGTCACGTATGCGATGGTGACCGGTGCGGAATCAGCGTCCCTGATCAAGGCCGGCTTGATCTTTCTCATCATCGTGTCCGTGGTGGGACTCAAGCTCGCCCACTGAGTTGCGGCCGTAGAACTGGGTGCCGACGCTCGACGGAGGAAATCACTAGCCTCGGGTCATGGCGATGAACAAGGAACAACGGCAAGCATTTCTCGCGCAGCCGCACATCGGCGCGCTCTCGATAGAGGCGGGCGCCGACCGCGCCCCCCTGGTGGTGCCGATCTGGTATCAGTACAGTCCCGGCGGCGACCTCTGGTTTCTGACAGGTGCCGAGTCACGCAAGATCTCGCTGTTGCGTGCAGCCGGGCGCTGCACTGTCATGGCCGAGGTGGTCTCGCCAACGATTGCCTACGCCGCGGTGTCGGGTCAGGTGATCGACTACGTCGACGGAACCAAGGACGATCTCGTCGAGATGGCGACGCGGTACCTGCCTGCCGAGAAAGTCGCGGGCTACGTCGAATTCGCCACCTCCGAGCACGGTAAGCAGACGAAAGTCGTTGTGCGACCACAACAGTGGGTCGCGTCAGACCTGGGTTCGGTCTGAGTCGGTTGCGCCCCAGATGCCGCTCTGTTCGAGGTGGCGAGTCAAACGTGCTGCGCCATCGGTGAATTGGCGACGTGTCTGCACCACCGCCTCGTCGACGTCGGATGAACGGTAGGCGTCGATCAGTCGTTCATGGCTGTCGACCGCGGTGTGGCCCCACTCGGGGTCGTTGGCGTAGAGCCGTGCGGGTGTGTACCGCGTGGCCGCGAGGAGGAACCATGCCAACTTGGTGCCTCCCGCGATGACGTTGTGCGCGCGGTGAAACTCGAACTCCGCCTCGATGACGCCATTCTCATCGCCACTCTCGACTGCTGTGCGCAGTCGTCGCGTCCACCACTGCAACTCGTCGAGGTCGTCGGATGTCACCGCGGCTGCGGTGCGCAGAGCGAGCCGCACCGCAATCTCGCCCTGCAACCAGAACAGGTCGTCGACGTCGACACGGTCGAGCGGACCGACCCGATATCCGCGGTGCGGCTCGAGGTCGACCATGCCCTCGCCACGCAGGGTCAGCAACGCCTCGCGCACAGGGGTCACACTGACGCCCAGCTCGGCCGCGATGTCGTCGAGCCTGATGAATTCGCCGGGTCTGATGTCGGCGGTCATGATGCGGTGTCTCAGGTGTGCGGCAACCTCTTCGGACAGTTGAGGGCGCCGAGGAATCCGTCGCGGCGCCCTCGACCCGTCAGAGTCCGAAGGTCTTGCCGATGATGTCGCGCTGGATCTCATTGGTGCCACCGTAGACCGTCGAGATGATCGCACCACGCATCAAGCGCTCGGCGTCGAATTCCGTTGCGTAGCCGTAGCCTCCCATCATCTGCATGGCATCGATGGTCATGCGCTTGGAGGTTTCGGTGGCTTTGAGTTTCGCCATCGACGCCTCGCGGGGGAGGAGCTTGGTGGGATTGTCGTCGGCGAGTTGAGCCACCGAGTAGACGAGTTGCTTGGTGCACTCGATCTCCGTGGCTAGGTCGGCCATGCGATGCCGCAGAACCTGGAACGACCCGATGGGACGCCCGAACTGTTTGCGCTCGGTGATGAACGCCAGTGTGTCGGCAAATGATCGCTCGGCCACACCGAGTTGCATGGCCGCGAGGATGAGTCGCTCGGTGTTGAGTCCGGCCATGAGTTGATTCCAGCCGTTGCCGACCTCGCCGACGACCGCCGAGTCGGGCACTCGACAGTCCGTGAAGTAGAGATCGTTGACCTCTCGACCGCCGAGCGTGTCGATGCCCTTGATCTCCAAACCCGGTGTGTCGGCAGGGATGTGGAACTGCGTGATTCCCTCGTGCTTCTTGCCGGTGTTCGAGGTGCGGGCGATCAGCAGGATCGACCGTGCGAAGTGTGCGTTGGAGCACCAGGTCTTCTGCCCGTTGATGACCCACCCTCCGTCGACCTTCTCGGCACGGCACGTGAGGTTCGCGACGTCGGAACCGGCCTCGGGCTCCGACATCGAGATCGACAGCGCATCGCCGTTGACGACGCCGGTCAGGACTTCCTTCTTGAGCTGGTCGTCGGCGAATCGGTTGTAGGCGAGGGCGGTGATGAAGGTGGGCCCGATCCCGCCGATGGGGGCCATGCCGCGCATCGCTTCTTCGAGCAAGATGCACATCTCGACATTGCCCGCGCCCGACCCGCCGTAGGTTTCGGGCAGCATGATGCCAGCCCAGCCGAGGTCGGCCATCTTCTGGTAGAGCTCGCGCGAGTGCAGCTCCGTCCCGTCTTTTGTGTAGCGATTGCGCTGGTCGCGGGTACCGACCTCGCGTTGGCAGAAATCGGCGACCGACGTCGCGAATGCGCGCTGTTCCTCAGTGAAGTTCACCGTTGTCCTCTCGATGTGCGAAGCCGTAGGCGGCTCTGGCTAAATCATATATGTGATATGTCGGGCCGTGGTCTGGACCACATAATCGATGGCTAGATTGGTTGCCATGCCCAAATCGCGAATCCCGTCCGACGACGGCGTGCAGGCCGAGGAGAGCGTGCAGGCCGAGGAGAGTGTGCAGGCAGAGGACAGCGTGGAGGCCGAGAGCGCCGGGCCGACCAGCGCCGACGTCTCGCCACTCGACGGAGATGAGTTCCTCGCGGCGAATCGCAGCAGGCGTGAACAACTGCGCGCCGAGGCCGCCGACCGGGTGCCACGCAAACTCGACACCACGAGTGGCCGTACTGAGAAGAGTCGCGGCGAGAAGAGCGGTGGCGTGGGAGCCGAGGCGGAGAGCGCCGCACGAGCGACGCGCCCGGGCCGCGGGCGGCTACTGGTCGGTGTGCTGGCATCGCTCGTGGTGGTCCTCGCGATCTCGACCGGGGTACTCGCGTACCTGTACGCGCAGGCAGATCGCCGAGCGTCCGACGCCGGACCGTCGGATGCCGATCGCACAACGGTCCTCGACACCGCGCGTCGCTACGCCGTCGAGCTGACCACCTACGATCCCGCCGACTACGGCGATCTCGATCGTCGAATCACGCAGATATCCACCCCGGAGTTCGGTAAGACCTACATCGCCTCGTCGCAGGATGCGCGCAAGGGCAACGCGAACGCCAAGGGAGTGTCGACGGCGAAGGCGCAGCGTGCGGGGATCGAATCGATGACTGCCGACCGTGCGGTGGTCCTCGTGGCTTTGGATCAGACGGTGAAGTCGTCGGAGATCGCCGCGCAGGTTCCCGACGGCATCCCGTACCAATCGCGTGTCGAGATCACGCTCGCCAAGCGGAACGGCACGTGGTTGCTCGACGATCTGGCGACCGTCTGACATCAGGCAGCCAACACGTCAGCGCTGCTGTGGGCCCGGTCGGGGGCCTTCGAGAATGGCGCAGCCGATCGCGGTGACCTGCTCGGCGGTTGGTGGGCGGCGTAGTCGAAGCAGATCCGAGATGGCGTTCAGTGCCGCGTGCACGAGGAAGCGGGCCTGTCCACGACTGATCGCGTCGCGGCGGTCGCGCGTGACCCATGCGGCCCACTCGTCGACGTTGGCACGCTGCTGACGCCGCAACGCGCTGCGCTCCGACGGGGCCAGGTGCCCGATCTCGCTCAGGTACACCGTCACGAGTGCGGTGTCGCGCACGAAGAGTCGTACGTAGCGGGCAACGAGCGACTCGAGCGCTGCGCGGCTGGTCGTCGACGCCGCGAGTGCGTCGGAAGTGGCGGCACTGACGCGGTCGGACGCTCGCCAGAATGCAGCCGACAGTATCGCGGCTTTGTTCTCGAATTGGCGGTAGACGCCGGATGCGGGAACGCCTGCGGCAGCGGCGATCTCGTCGATCGTGACCTCTCGGAAGCCTCGTGCGGAGAAGAGTGAGATCGATTCGGTGAGTATGAGTTCGCGTTTCGACGCCGGCGCCAGCCCGGATGGCGGGCGCTGGACTGAGGCGTCGGTGGCGAGCAGCGGTGCGACGTCGGCCAGTGAGAGCGCGGTGGCGACGAGTAGTCGACGAATGTCGCGGTCTGCCAACGCAGTCCGATGTGTGGTCGGGCTTGCCACGACACTGATCATCGCCGCGACGAGAAGGTCGGCGTGTGGGCGGGGGATGTTCGGGCGTGCATCGAGAAGCGCTGCGCGGATTCGTCGATGCTGGTCCACCAGAACGACTTTCACCTTCGTGGCGTCATCACCGTCGAGGTAGCGCTGATCCCAGCGGTAGAGGCCACCGGTCCTGCGGTGGTCGATGGCCGACTGTGCGAGAGCGGTCAGTGCCGACTCGAGGTCGCTCTGCGATGTCTCGAGCGCCTCGGCCAGCACGTCGGCGAGTAGTCCGGTGGCCTCGGCGAAAAGTGCGTATTTCGTCGGGAAGTGGCGGTAGAGCGCGGGAGTGGAGATGCCCACGACGTCGGCGATCTCCTCGAGGCGCACCGCGTGGTATCCGCGGTCGCTGAACTCCTGTGCCGCGGTACGCAGAATCAGCGCTCGGCGGTCGGCGGGGCGTCGACGTGGCGGTCCGTCGATGTGTGTCGGAGGGTGGTCAGTCGAGGGCTGACTGCTCATCGGTCCAGAGTAGAGCGAGAGCGCCTTTGTCAGAGAACAAATTGCTGAATCGTCTAAAACGGGTGGTAGCGGCGTCGTACGAGTTGGCTAAGTTAATCGCGATTCCTGTGGTCTACATCTCATTAGCATGTATGGTGGCGGCATGATCACGCGACCGGCGAGCGATGGGACGGGCTGTGTCTGACAATCGGGCGACTGGGTCTGACAGTCGGGTGACCGGTGGCGCAGGGTCTGACGCCTCGATCGCTACCGGAATCAGGACCGAGGTCGACGATCGGGGGATCGCCCGCGTCACGATCGATCGTCCGGAACGGATGAATGCGCTCAACGGAGACGCCTCGAGCGCGCTGATCGACTTCCTCACCGTTCGATGCGCCGCGGACGACATACGCGCGGTGATCATCGACGGCGCAGGGGGACACTTCAGCACCGGCGCCGATATTCGCGACATCGCTGCCCGGGCGTCGGAGAACGGCGGCATCGACGAGCGGAGTGCGGCATCCGTGATCGGCGGAGGGTCGGCGTTGGCTCGTGCCGTGCGCTGCGTCGAGGTTCCGGTTGTCGCGTCCGTCGACGGCGCCGCGGTCGGGATCGGGGCATCGCTGGCGTTCGCCTCCGACCTCATCTTCGCCACCCGACGTTCCTACTTTCTTCTGGCATTCACCAACATCGGGCTCATGCCCGACGGCGGAGCGACCGCGACGGTGTCGGCCGCGATCGGTCGGGCGCGCGCCAATCGGCTGGTCCTCCTCGGCGAAAAGTTGCCTGCGCCAGAAGCATTCGACGCCGGCCTGATCAGTGGACTCGTCGACGACAGAACCGCGCTCGACGCCGAGATCGCCGGCGTCGCCAAGCGATTCGCGCAGAGTTCGACGCAGGCGTTGCGTCTGGCGAAATCCGCGCTCGACGCCAACACGCTCGCGGGATTCGAGTCGACCCTGGAACGGGAGACCAGTGGACAGACTCGACTTCTGCAATCTGACGAATTCCAGGCGGCCATAGCCGCATTCACCACCGCACGCCGACACTGACGTTGCGAACCAACGTCGAGAAATCCAAGGAGAGTTCCATGACCGCGACCGTCGCCTCGGGCCAAGACCTCAACACAGAACCGCTGCGGTCTCGCCGCAACCACTGGAACAACCAGGTCCGCAGGCATGCGCTGATGCAGCCAGACGCTCCCGCACTCAAGTTCTTGGGTGAGACGACGACCTGGAAGCAACTCGACGAGCGCACCACTGCGTTCGCGGCGGCGCTGAGTCGTCGTGGCGTCGGGTTCGGCGATCGGGTGCTGATGATCTTGCTCAACAGGACCGAATACGTCGAAGCGATCCTGGGGGCCAACATCATTGGTGCCATCCCGGTGCCGGTGAACGTGCGGATGAGCCCCGCCGAGGTCGCCTACCTGGTGACCGACAGCGGCGCGCGGACGATCGTCACCGAGACGTTGCTCGCCCCACTTGCCGATGCGGTTGTCGCCGCAACCGGCGACGTCGATCAGGTGATCGTGGTGGGTGGCTCCGACAACGATGCCCACCTCGACTACGCCGATCTCATCGCCGAAGACGCGTCCGACCTCCCGGAGATCGACATTCCGGAAGAGACCGTCGCGCTGATCATGTACACGTCGGGCACCACGGGAAAACCCAAGGGCGCCATGCTGACTCACACGAACATGCAGTCGCAGGCACTCACCTGCCTACAGGCGCTGCACACCAGCCGTGACGACATCTGTGCCGGTGTTGCGCCGATGTTCCACATCGCCGGTATCGGAGCGATGGCGCCGCTGTTCTACATGGGCGCGACGTCGGTCATCCATCCGCTCGGCGCGTTCGACCCCGACCAGATGCTCGACATGTGCGAACGCGAGGCCATCACGTCGATCTTCCTGGTACCGGCCCAGTGGCAGGCGGTCTGCGCGGCGCAGCAGGCACAACCACGCGACGTGAAGTTCCGCGTGATCAGTTGGGGCGCGGCGCCCGCCTCGGACACCGTGCTGAACGCGATGAACGAGACCTTTCCCGATGCGCTCAACGTCGCGGTTTTCGGACAAACCGAGATGTCGCCCATCACTTGCGTTCTCGACGGCGCCGACGCGCTGCGCAAGATCGGATCGATCGGCAAGGTGGTTCCGGCGGTCACCGCGCGCGTCGTCGACCCGATGATGAACGACGTCGCCGACGGCGAGGTCGGGGAGATCGTGTACCGCGGGTCGAACATGATGCTCGGGTACTGGCAGAACCCGCAGGGCACACAGGATGCCTTCCGCGGGGGCTGGTTCCACTCCGGAGACCTCGTGCGTCGCGACGACGAGGGTTTCCTCTACGTGGTCGACCGTGCGAAGGACATGATCATCTCGGGCGGCGAGAACATCTATTGCGCCGAGGTCGAGAACGTCCTCTACGGCCACCCGAGGATCGTCGAGGCCGCTGTGATCGGACGGGCCGATCCGAAGTGGGGTGAGGTGCCGGTCGCCGTGGTGGTGACGGTCGACGGCGCCGACCTCACCCTCGAGGAGATGGAGCCGTACCTCGACGAGAACCTGGCGCGGTTCAAGCAGCCCAAGGACATCGTTCTCGTCGAAGAACTACCTCGCAACGCGGGTGGCAAGGTCGTCAAGCCGCGTCTGCGCGAGAGCTACGGCAGCAAAGACGAGGGTCTGGCCAACTGATCTCGCCACAAAAGTAGAACACGTTCCATTTCCGACGAAAAGTGACTATCGTCTCAGTAGGGACGCCAGGCCGTGCCGGCACCAAGGGCACGCTGCGCGTGTACGACAACAAGCGGAGGACATGAATGAAGACCAAGGGTGCGTTGCTGCGAGAACTGAACTCGCCGTGGGAGATCGAAGAAATTGAGATCGGCGAGCCCAGGGCGCACGAGATCAAGATCCGGATGGAAGCCGCCGGGATGTGCCACTCCGACCATCACCTGATGACCGGTGGTATCCCGCTGGGCGGCTTCCCGATTCTCGGCGGTCACGAGGGTGCGGGTGTCATTGAGGAACTCGGCGAGGGTGTCACCGATTTCGAGGTCGGCGACCACGTGGTCCTGTCCTTCATCCCGTCCTGCGGCAAGTGTCCGTCGTGTCGGTCGGGGCTGGCGAACCTGTGCGACCTCGGCGCGCTGCTCCTCCAGGGAGAAGCGGTGTCGGACCACACCTTCCGTATTCACACCGCGAAGGGTGAGAACGTCTATCCGATGACGCTGCTCGGTACCTTCTCGCCGTACATGGTGGTGCATGAGGCATCGGTGGTGAAGATCGACAACGACATCCCATTCGAGGTGGCGGCTCTCGTCGGTTGTGGCATTCCCACCGGCTACGGGTCGTCGACGCGTAGTGGCGATGTCCGACCGGGCGAAGACGTCGCGATCGTCGGTGTCGGCGGCGTCGGAACAGCGGCACTGCAGGGTGCGGTGATCGCGGGAGCGCGCAACATCTTCGCGATCGACCCGGTCGAGTGGAAGCGTGAGCAGGCACTGAAATTCGGTGCGACGGCGGCGTTTGCGTCGATCGACGAGGCTGCGGGAGCGATTGCCGAGACCACTCACGGAGCGATGTGCCGCAAGGTCATCGTGACGGTCGGAGAGGTACACGGCAAGGATGTCGACAGTTGGTTGGGCATCACGGCCAAGGCGGGCACCTGCGTGCTGACCGGCATGGGCAACATGCTCGACACCGAGGTGACGCTCAATCTGGCGATGCTCACCCTGTTGCAGAAGAACCTGCAGGGCAGCATCTTTGGCGGTGCGAACCCCAAGCTCGATATCCCGCAACTGCTTTCGATGTACAAGATCGGCAAACTCAACATCGACGACATGATCACGCGGCAGTACCGGCTTGATCAGATCAACCAGGGCTACCAGGACATGCTCGACGGCAAGAACATTCGCGGAGTCATCCGCTACACCGACGAGGATCACTGATCGTCGTCTACCGGTAACGTAGGTCCCCGTGAGTGTTCTCGAGGCCCTCGATTCCTGGCCGGTCGACAATGTCGCCGCGGCAATCGTCACTCCCGAGGGGGTCGTCGCACACGGGGACACCGCCCGCATCTACGAGCTCGCCTCGGTCACCAAACTCCTGGTGGCCGAGGCGGTTCTCGTTGCGGTCGAGGAGGGCGCCGTCGAACTCGACGACCCGGCCGGGCCGCCCGGCGCGACCATCGCTCATCTCCTCGCGCACGCGTCGGGACTCGCATTCGACAAGCGAGAGGTCGAGGCGCCGGTGGGGGCGAAGCGGATCTACTCGAGCGCCGGGTTCGAGGTGCTTGCCGAGACCGTCGAGGCCGCAACGGAGATTGCATTCGCCGACTACCTCGCCGAGGGAGTCTGTGCGCCACTGGGACTCTCGTCGACGACGCTCGACGGACCTGCCGGCCACGGAGCACGATCGAGCGTCGACGACCTTGCCGTTTTCGCTGCCGAGCTGCTGCAACCACGCCTGCTCTCGTCGGACCTCGCCGACTCGGCGCATTCGGTGTGGTTTCCGGGTATCGACGGCTTCGTGCCCGGCTACGGCAAGCACAAGCCGAACGACTGGGGCCTCGGATTCGAGATCCGCTCGCACAAGTCGCCGCATTGGACGGGCACACGTAACTCGCCGTCGACGTTCGGGCACTTCGGACAGTCGGGAACCTATCTCTGGGTCGATCCGGAGCTGGCCGCGGCCTGCGTCGTGTTGACGGACCGGCCGTTCGGAGCCTGGGCCAAGCCGCTGTGGACCGAGTTCAACGACGCCGTCGTCGACACTCTCGTCGCGGACGATTGACATCGGGCGGGCCGGTGAATCAGTAATTCACACCAATCACCTTCGGAAACTAGCGCAACACGTACAACATCAGGCACAATAAACAACACGAGTGTGATATCCGCTGTCGCGAGGTGTGTTGGGGAAGACGTTCCTCGTCGACAACGGAGGTGAACAAGGTGCGCAACCTGAATCAGTTTGCGGACATGACGACCGGAGTGGTGTACATCCACTCAGCGCAGGCTGCGCTGTGCCCGCATGTGGAGTGGGCTCTGTCGTCGACCCTTAATGCGCGGGCCAACCTGAAGTGGTCCGCCCAGGATGCCGAACCCGGCATGCAACGGGCAACCGTTGACTGGACGGGTCCGGTAGGTACTGCTGCGCGGCTGGCGAATGCGCTGCGCGAGTGGTCGTCGCTGCGCTTCGAGGTGACCGAGAATGCCAGCGAGGGCGTCGACGGCGAGCGGTTCAGTTATGTTCCGGGACTTGGCTTGTGGCGCGGATCGACGAGCGCCAACGGCGACGTGATCATCGGCGAGATGCAACTGCGTTCGCTGATCGAGGCCCAGCCGGACAGCGCTGGGCTCGCAGGCGAACTCGAAGCTGCGCTCGGTACCGCATGGGACGACGCTCTCGAGGCGTACCGCATGGGCGGCGCGGGCGCCGAGGTGACCTGGCTGACGCAACGCGTCGGATGAACCACATCGGAGTTGGTGACCAACCTCCGATCACCGACCCGACACACTGATTCGGCCCCGGCAGAGTACTGCCGGGGCCGAATCGCGTTGGTGAGCGAGGGAGCGTAGCAACCGATGCGGGCCGGCTAGCGTTAGTGAGGGAGCAAGGGAGCGAAGCGACCGATGCGGCCCGCAAAGTTGTCGGGCCGACCCCGGTCTGGACTGACGAGGAGCGAGGGAGCGAAGCGACCGATGCGACGAGGAGGGAAGACCGGGGGCTAAGGCCCGACAACACGCGGCGACGGAGTCGCCGCCAATTACAGGGGTATGTTCTTATGCCTCCCGCGCCGCGCGGGGGCGGACGCGAGTGCTTCGGCGATGATGCTGCGGGTTTTGGCGGGGTCGATGACCTCGTCGACGACGCCGATAGATTGTGCACGGTCGAGTCCGCCTGCGATTTGTTCGTGTTCGACGGCCAGCCGATCGTGGAGTGCGTCGCGTTCGTCGTCTGGCGCGGCGGCGAGTGCTTTCTTGTGGAGGATGCCGACGGCGGCTTTGGCGCCCATGACGGCGACTTCGGATCCGGGCCAGGCGAATACGGCGGTCGCGCCGAGTGAGCGTGAGTTCATCGCGATGTAGGCGCCGCCGTAGATCTTGCGGGTCACCAGCGTCACGCGGGGCACGGTGCATTCGGCGAAGGCGTGCAACAGTTTTGCGCCGCGTCGAACAACGCCGTTCCACTCCTGGTCGACGCCGGGCAGGTAGCCGGGGACGTCGGTGATGACGATGAGTGGGATGCCGAAGGCGTCGCAGAGGCGCACGAAACGCGCGGCCTTCTCGGCGCTTTCGGAGTTCAGGCAGCCACCCATGCGCAGTGGGTTGTTGGCGACGACGCCGACGCTGCGGCCGGAGAGTCGGCCGAAGCCGATGACGATGTTGGGAGCCCACTTCGCTTGCAGCTCTTCGAAACTCGACACTTCGGTCTCACCGTCGGCGGCGAGTTGTGTGTCGAGGAGTTTCGCGACGATGGGGTGGACGTCGTAGGCGCGTCGTGGAGATTCGGGTAGCAGGGCCTGCAGGTCGGAGTCGCCTGCTTCTGCCTGCTCTCGGTTGAAGTGGCCCTGTTTGCCGAACGTCGAGACGAGTCGTCGTGCGCGCCAATACGCGTCGGGTTCGGAGTCGGCGGTGATGTGGCTGACGCCGGACTTCTTGCCGTGGGTGTGCGGTCCGCCGAGCGATTCCATGTCGACGGACTCGCCGGTCACGCTGCGGACGACGTCGGGACCGGTCACGAAGACACGTCCGGCGGGGGCCATGATCACGACGTCGGTCAGTGCGGGCCCGTATGCCGCGCCGCCTGCCGCGAAGCCGACGACCACGGAGATCTGCGGGATGTAGCCGGAGGCCCTCACCATCGCCTCGAACACTCCGCCGACGGCGTGTAGTGCTTCGACACCTTCGGCGAGGCGAGCTCCGCCCGAGTGCCAGATTCCGACGACCGGGGCCTGCTCGGCGATCGCGGTGTCGATGGCGTTGACGATGTGTGCGCATCCGACGATGCCCATCGCGCCGCCCATGACGGTCCCGTCGGTGCAGTAGGCGACGGTGCGCACGCCGTGAACGAGTCCGATCGCAGCCTGCACACCCGAGGAGTCACGCGGGTGGAGGAGCGTGAGGGCGCCCTCATCGAAGAAGTTGGTCAGTCGCAGCATCGGATCGCGGGGATCGACCGCGTCCTCGTGGCCGGTGAGGGGGGCCAGTGTGGTCATCGCTGTCTCCTACTGCTGCGTTGCGAGTTGGGGAGGTGTGGTGGCGCCGACCGCGACGTCGACCATCCGGTGTCAGGTGATACATCGGAGACGTCGACGTCGCGGTCAGTAGCACTGACCGGTCGGGGTGCTACTCAGTAGCGACCGATGGCCAATGCCACGTTGTGTCCACCGAATCCGAACGAGTTGTTCAGGGCGTAATCGATCTGCCCATACCGCGACTCGCCGTGCACGACGTCGATGTCGCCGCACTCGGGGTCGAGGTTCTCCAGATTCAGCGTCGGCGGGATCACGCCTTCTTCGACGCTCTTGATGGTCAGCACCGACTCGAGCGCACCGACCGCGCCGATCGAGTGACCGAGAGCGGACTTGGGCGCGTAGATGGCGGCGTGATTGCCGATCGCCGCCGCGATACCCGCTGCCTCGGCGGTGTCGCCGATGGGGGTCGAGGTGGCGTGAGCGTTGATGTGGGTGATGTCGGAGGGCTGCAGGCCCGCCGTCTGGATAGCGCGGGTCATCGCCCGCGCGTTGCCCTGACCACTCGGATCAGGTGCGACCAGATGGAAGCCATCCGACGTGATACCCGCACCGAGGATGCGCGCGTGGATATGCGCACCGCGTGCTTTGGCGTGCTCTTCGCGTTCGATGATCAGCATGGCTGCGGCCTCACCGAAGACGAAGCCGTCGCGATCCTTGTCGAACGGGCGCGAAGCGCCTGCCGGGTCGTCGTTGCGGGTGCTCATCGCGCGCATCATCGAGAACGCCGCGATCGGGATCGCATCGATGTGTCCTTCGACGCCGCCGGCAACCACCATGTCGGCCTCGCCGAGCACGATGTGACGCCATGCGTGGGCGATCGCCTCAGCACCCGACGAGCACGCCGAGACCGGGGTGATGACGCCCGCACGGGCACCGATGTTGAGTCCGACGACCGCCGCGGGACCGTTCGGCATGGCCATCGAGACGGCCAGCGGCGACACCTTGCGGTAGTTGCCGGACTGTTCGATCGCCTTGACGGCGTCGACCATCGCGTCGCCGCCACCCTGTCCGGTGCCGATCACAACGGCCAACCGGTCGGGATCGACCTCGGGCTCGCCCGCCTGCGCCCAGAGGCGCTTGCTCATGACGTGGGCGACGCGCTCGACGTACGCCATGCGGCGTGCCTCGATCCGGGTCACCTCTTCCGCGGGGTCCTTGACCATGCGGCCACCGACGCGGCAGGGGAGCTCACCGTACTTCGTGACGAAGTCGTCGGTCAGCTCACGAATGCCGGTTTCGCCTGCGAGAAGACCCTTCCAGGTCGAATCGAGGTCCTCACCGAGCGATGTCGAAGCAACCATCGACGTGACCACCACGCTGGGGAAGTTGCCCCCCAGCGTGGAGTAATCGCGGAGCGATGAGGTCACGAGCCGGCTTTCTGATCGGACGCGACCTGTGCCTGGATCGCGGCCGCAGCCTCGGGGTTCTCTGCTTCGAGCTTCTGGATGTACGAGACGGCGTCGCCGACGGTACGCAGGCCCGCGAGGTCCTCGTCGGGGATCTTCACGCCGTACTTGTCCTCGGTCTGCACGGCGATTTCCACCATCGACAGCGAGTCGATGTCGAGATCGTCGACGAACGACTTCTCCATGGTCACCTCGGACGGCTCGATGCCGGTGACCTCTTCGATGATCTCGGCGATGCCGGCGATGAGTTGTTCCTGGGTGGCAGCCACTGTGTGGTTCCCTTCGTTGTGCTTGTGAATGTGAACTCCGGAACATCGCTGGCGCGTGGCCACTGATGTTTGGACAACCGGTTCATCCGGTTTCCGGGGGTCGCGGATGAGCACGACCGCTATCCAAGCTTGTCGACCTTCTCGGTCAGGTTTTCTCGGTCAGATCTTTTCGATGTCGGCGGGGACCTTGAGCGCCACCGAACCGACGCCCTTGAGTTCGCGCTTGGCGATGCCGACCAGGGTTCCGGCCGGTGTCAGCTCGATGATGCTGTCGGTGCCCGCGTCGCGCATGTAGGCCGAGCAGAGATCCCAGCGGACAGGTGAGGTGACCTGCTCGACGAGCTTGCTCAGGGCTTCTGTGCCCGTCGTGACGGGCTGGCCGTCGGAGTTGGACAGCAGCGTGCGCGTGGGGTCGGACGGGGTGATCGACGCGGCCGCCTGCGCGACGGCGTCGCGTGCCGGTGCCATGAAGCGCGTGTGGAAGGCGCCCGCGACAGCCAGTTTGCGGGTGCGTGCCTTCTCGGGCGGATTGGCGATGAGTTCGTCGATCGCTGCGACGTCACCGGCTGCGACGATCTGGCCGACGGCGTTGCGGTTCGCCGGGACCAGATCGAGCTCGTCGAGACGTGCGAGGACTTCCTGCTCGTCGCCTCCGAGAACGGCGGCCATCGTGGTCGGCTGCAGCGAGCATGCCTTGGCCATCTGGGCGCCGCGCACGGCGGCGAGCGTAACGGCCTCGTCGAAGGTGATCACACCGGTGATGGCTGCCGCGGTGAGCTCGCCGACGGAGTGGCCCGCGACGACAGCATCGTCGGGTAGCTCGTGGTTCTTGGCGTACTCGTTGAACGCCAGAAGCGCACTCGCCACGACGAGCGGCTGGGTGACCGCGGTGTCGGTGATCTCGTCGGCAGTTGCGGTCGTCCCGAGCCGTTCGAGGTCGAGTCCCGCGAGTTTGGACCAGATGGCCAGCTGGTCACGCGCGCCGGGAAGCTCTAGCCAAGGAGCGAGCATGCCGGGTGTCTGTGAGCCCTGTCCGGGCGCTAGCAAGGAAAGCACGTGACCAGAGAACACCCTCTGGCGTGAATTTGTGGGTGTTGAGGTCGATGAACCTTCACGAGAGTTTTTGTGGAGTTCCCACAATGGTGACCTCAGTGGCTACCCCATCGTCACCACTCTGAGATTCGTTACACAAATGTGCCCAAAACGCGTCTGCCTGCGAAAACGGTACGGAGGTCTTGTTAACGATGTTTCTCATGTGGCTCGTGACGATGATTCGTTCTTGAAGTGTGTCAAACGTCCTACTGTGGCGGCGATTCGTAGGACATAGCCATCTCGGGAGTGTGTTGGATCACGTCCGGTCAATTCGGCGACCTTCTTGAGGCGATAGCGAACAGTATTTGGATGAATGAACAGTTCGCGTGCGCACGCCTCCACGGAGCCGCCGGTGTCGAGATAGGTCTCGAGGGTCGTCGCCAACGTGGGCCCGCCCTTGGCGAGTGGCCGAACGAGGGTATCGATGAGTGCCGTGGTCGCCGACGGGTCTCCATTCAGCGCGCGCTCCGGGAGTAATTCGACGCTGTGTACCGGACGCGGGGCGTTCGGCCAGCCGTCGACGGCGGCCATCGCGGCCATTGCCTCGTTGGCGCTCGCATGTGCGGCGGTCAGATTGGGCATTGTCGGTCCGATGACGACCGGGGCGTCGGCGAAGTGATCGAGGAGCGCGCCGCTGAAGGCGTCGCTCGTCGCGATCGGTCCGCTGACGATGGCCACCAGCATCGACCCCTGCACGACCGACAGTGCGGCGCGGTCGTGCTGTTTGGCCGTGTTGTGGATGGCGAGCGGTACCGACACGTTCTGTTCCGGCGGGGGCGCTCCGATGATCACGGTTGCAGGCGCATCCGAGTCCCAGTTCAGGGCTGCCGCGCGCGACATCAACTGAGGTCCGCTGTCGCCGCGGACCACGGCGTCGACGACGAGCGCTTCAAGGCGCGAATCCCACGCTCCGCGCGATTCCGCGGCCGACGCGTAGATCGACGCCGCGGCGAATCCGATCTCACGGCCGTAGCGCAGCACCGATTCGGTCAGGGCGCGCAGTTGTGTGTCGTTGCGCGCGAGCAACGGCAGCCACTTCTCGAAGAACTCCATGGCGACGCGAACCATCTCGACCGTCTGAAGCAGCGAGATGCGTCGTGCGAGGTCTTGGGGAACCACCTGGAACGCCTGAACGGTGAACTTGACGTTGCCCTCGGGGTCTTGAATCCACTCCACGAAGTTCACGACGGCGGTCTGGACGACCAACTGCACGCTCGCGCGCTGCGCGGCGTCGAGGTCGGAGAAGTACGGCAGCTGATCGGCCATCGAATGCACGGCCTCGGTCGCCAGTCGGCCGCTGTACTGCTTGACGCGGCGCAACAGGGTGTCGGGCAGTGCGTCGTGGACGGTTGCCGGTGCGGGCACATGAGCGCCCCGCGCGCCGAAGACATCGACGGGCGGGGGCGTCATGTTGGGCTCGGACACACCCTCAATGTAGTCGCGACCACGAGGTCGCCGGGCCTCGACGCTGAACCGTCGCTCGTCGCCGAGACCCTGCTGCGCTCAGGCGCTGCCGGTGTCGGCGTAGGACACCTTGGCTGCGTGGACGTCGGTGATCTGGTACTTCTCGGCGGCCTCTGCAGCGGTGGTGAACGGGATGTTGCCGTCGCGTGCCAAGCCGACAAGCGTCGCGACGACGATCGACTCGGCGTCGACGTTGAATACCCGGCGTGCAGCGGGGCGCGTGTCGGAGAACCCGAAACCGTCTGTGCCGAGCGTCAGATAGGTCCCCGGAACGTATGCGCGGATCTGTTCCTGGACGCCGCGCATGTAGTCGCTGACCGCGATCGACGGGCCGACGGTCTGCGCTAGTACCTCGGTCAGATAAGGCTCAGGGTGTGTGACGCCCGGTTCGCGCACGGCGGCGCGGTCAAACGCGATCCCGTCACGAGCAAGCTCGCCCCACGAGGTGACCGAGTAGACGTTCGCTCCGACGCCCCAGTCGTCGGCGAGTATCGCCGCGGCCTTCAACGCATCGGGCATCGTCACGCCGGAGACGAGGATGTTGGCGTAGAGCTGCTTGTCCGACGGCGCCTGCTGGAAGAGGTACATGCCCTTGAGGACACCCGCGACGTCGAGGTTCTCGGGTTCCGCCGGTTGTGTGATGGGCTCGTTGTAGACGGTCAGGTAGTAGTAGATGTTCTCCTGATCCTCGCCGTACATCCTCCTCAGGCCGTCGTCGACGATGTGCGCGAGCTCGTAAGCGAACGCGGGGTCGTAGGACACCACAGCGGGGTTGGTGGCCGCGAGAAGGGGCGAGTGCCCGTCCGCATGTTGCAGACCCTCTCCGGTGAGCGTCGTCCGGCCTGCGGTCGCACCGATGATGAAGCCCTTGGTCATCTGGTCGGCTGCCGCCCAGAAGCTGTCGCCGGTTCGCTGGAAACCGAACATCGAATAGAAGATGTAGAGCGGGATCATCGGCTCGTTGTGCGTCGCATACGACGTGCCGACGGCGGTGAAAGATGCTGCAGATCCGGCTTCGTTGATGCCCTCGTGCAGGATCTGGCCGTCCGGGCTCTCCTTGTAGGCGAGCATCAGGTCGGCGTCGACTGAGGTATAGAGCTGTCCGAACGGGTTGTAGATCTTCAGGGTGGGGAACCAGGAGTCCATCCCGAACGTGCGTGCCTCGTCGGGAATGATCGGCACGATGCGCTTGCCGATTTCCTTGTCGCGCAGAAGGTCTTTGAAGACCCGCACCAGTGCCATGGTGGTGGCGACCTGCTGTTTGCCCGAGCCCTTTGCCATCGTCTGCAGCATCCGGCCGGTATCGGCCTTGAGGACCTTCGGAGCGGTGTGCCGATTGGGCATGAATCCGCCGAGCGCGTTGCGCCGCTCGATCATGTACTCGATCTCGGGCGCATCGGGCCCCGGCGTGTAGTACGGGGGCAGGTAGGGATCGGCTTCGAGGGTTTCGTCGCTGATCGGGATCTCGGTGTGGTCGCGGAACGCCTTGAGATCGTCGAGGGTCAGCTTCTTCATCTGGTGGGTGGCGTTACGGCCCTCGAAGTGCGGACCGAGCGTGTAGCCCTTGATGGTGTGCGCGAGGATGACGGTCGGTTGCCCCTTGTGCGCCATCGCTGCCGCGTACGCGGCGTACACCTTGCGGTAGTCGTGTCCGCCGCGGTGGAGATTCCAGATCTGATCGTCGGACCAGTCTTTGACTAGTTCTTTGGTGCGTGGATCACGGTTGAAGAAGTGCTCTCGGATGTAGGCGCCGTCGTTGGCGCGGAATGTCTGGAAGTCGCCGTCTGCGGTCGCGTTCATCAGGTTGACCAGCGCGCCGTCTTTGTCGTTGTGGAAGAGTTCGTCCCACTCGCGGCCCCAGACGACCTTGATGACGTTCCAGCCCGCGCCGCGGAAGAACGACTCGAGTTCCTGGATGATCTTGCCGTTGCCGCGCACAGGACCGTCGAGGCGCTGCAGATTGCAGTTGACCACGAAGGTGAGGTTGTCGAGCGCATTGGTCGCGGCCAACTGGAGAAGTCCGCGTGACTCCGGCTCGTCCATCTCGCCGTCGCCGAGAAACGCCCACACGTGTTGGTCGGAAGTGTCCTTGATGCCGCGGTGGTGCAGATACTGGTTGAAGCGGGCCTGGTAGATCGCATTCATCGGGCCCAAACCCATCGAGACGGTCGGGAACTGCCAGAAGTCGGGCATGAGCCGGGGGTGTGGATACGACGGCAACCCGCCGCCGAGCCCGGCATGACTGTGCTCCTGACGGAAACCGTCCAGGCGATCGGCGCTGATCCTGCCGACCAGAAAGGCGCGCGCATAGATACCCGGTGAGGCATGCCCCTGGATGAAGACCTGGTCGCCGCCACCGGGATGGTCGAGTCCGCGGAAGAAGTGGTTGTACCCCACCTCGTAGAGCGAGGCAGACGACGCGTACGTCGAGATGTGGCCGCCGACGCCGACGCCTGGCCGCTGCGCACGATGCACCATGATGGCGGCGTTCCAGCGGATGTAGTTGCGGAACCGCCGCTCGATCTCCTCGTCGCCGGGGAAGTACGGCTCGTTCTCGGTGGCGATGGTGTTGACGTAGTCGGTTGAGGTGAGGGCCGGAATCGAGACCCGATTCTCACCTGCGCGTTCGAGTAGTCGGAGCATCAGGTAGCGCGCACGTGCAGGACCCTGTTCGGCGACGAGTGTGTCGAATGACTCCAGCCATTCGCTCGTCTCCTCGGGATCGTTGTCGGAAAGGTACGAGGCGACTCCTTCGCGGATGACGCGTACCCCGGTGGTCTGCTGGCTGCCGACCTGATTCGACGCGGCAGCGTTGTTCGACGCGTCTGCGGTCCCGCTCCCAACGTCGGTGGTTCCGGTGTTGGTGCTGGCTGCCTGTTCGGTCACGGTGATGCCCACTCCCTCGTTTGGCCTGGGCACGGTGGTGCCCGGCATGACGACAATTCGGCGACGGGTCGCGTTGGTGTGCGGACTCCGTCGTCCATCCATATCGTGCCCCATGTCACGTCGCTTGGCACCGGTCTGGACGGTCTTGCCCGGGATCGTCGACGCCTCCTGCGGTAGCGTTTCGGTGTTTGGTGCCAGATATGGGCGACGGCCGTCGGGGAAACAGCCGTGGGGGAGACATGACAAGAGGACTGCTGTGCCGCGCAACGGGCACGCGTCTGATGCTGCTCGCTGCGGCACTCACGACGTTCGCGGTGCAGGGCTGTTCGGCGGTCGGGGGCAGCGCGGGTCCCGCGCCGGGAGAGGCCGCGGCCTATCGATCTGATGTGTCGACGTCCCGCCAGGCCCAGTCGCTGAGGGCCGGGGCGGAACTCTGCGAGGCGTCGACGAAGTCGATGGTCGTGATGCTGCGCGGGTACAACGCGTTCGTCGCGCGGCTCAACGAGGTGCAGTCCTACGACAAGGTCGGCGACCTCGGAGACAAAGCCCGAGCCGCGATGATCGCGGGCACCGATATGGTCAAGCCCAAACAGACAGCCGAGGTTCCCGGTGACCTCGGGACCGTC
This sequence comes from Gordonia sp. 852002-51296_SCH5728562-b, assembly GCF_001665475.1. Lineage (NCBI taxonomy): Bacteria > Bacillati > Actinomycetota > Actinomycetes > Mycobacteriales > Gordoniaceae > Gordonia > Gordonia sp. 852002-51296_SCH5728562-b. The sequence goes on from NZ_LZMI01000135.1 coordinate 58,743, forward strand.
GTCGCATCATTCGTGACCAGCAGCAGCGCGCTGGGCGATGTGATCGGCCGCCGGCAGACCGCCCAGTTGAACTCTGCGTCGACCCGCTGGACGGGTGACAGGCGAACGGTGCTCGACACCTGCCGTGCCTACCTCCCGACACCTCCTGCGACATCGGCGACCGCGGCGCCGCAGTCGAACCCCGGCTCGTCGGCACCGGCCACATCGTCGCCGCGGCCGACGGGCTGACGGCTTCCCTGGTCTGGGTCATGTCCTCCGTTCGGGTGGTGTCGGAGTTCGTGTCGCCAGTTGGCGCGCGGAGTGTCCTCGTGTTGCACTGAGGTCCACTACGCTGTCTCGTAAGCTGAGAAGCGATGAAATCTGAAAACGTACCGGTAGGAGGTCGACACGCGGTGGTAGCCGCCACAGGGAGCAATGGCTCCGAGGGCAGCGGGGGCAGTAGCTCCGAGGGCAGCAACGCCCAGAAACTCGGGTTCGCGCCCGGAATGATGGTGCAGGAACTCGGTTGGGACGAGGACACCGACGACAACCTGCGCGCCGACATCGAGGACGCGATCGATGCCGAGATGCTCGACGAGGACGCGATCGACGTGGTCGACGTCGTATGGCTGTGGTGGCGCGATGACGACGGTGATCTCGTCGATCGGCTCATGGACGCCATCACACCGCTCGCCGACGACGGATACGTTTGGGTCGTGTCACCCAAGACCGGCAACCCCGGGTATGTCGATCCCAGTGAGATCGCCGAGGCCGCTCCGACGGCCGGGCTCACGCAGACCAACGTCGTGAGTTTGGGTGAATGGTCGGGTTCACGCCTGGTGCAGCCGAAGGCGCGGTCCGGAAAGCGAGCATGAGCGACGACTCGACCTCCGAGGTCGATTCGGTTGCTCGCGCCACCGATGTGGCGACGACCGATGTTGTTCCAACCCAGCCGCAAGCCGTGTTGTCAGTCGGCGACGTCGCACCCGACTTCGAGCTGCGTGATCAGAACAATCAGCGGGTGAGCCTCTCGCGGTTGCTCGAAGAGCGTCAGGTGCTCATCGTGTTCTTTCCGCTCGCCTTCACCGGAACGTGTCAGGGAGAGCTTGGTTTCATTCGCGACCACTATCATCGGTTCATCAACGATGAGGTTGCGGCAGTTGCTGTTTCGGTCGGACCGCCGCCCACACACAAGGTGTGGTCATCGGCGCAGGGTTTCCTCTTCCCGATTCTCTCCGACTTCTGGCCGCACGGTGAGGTCGCACGGAGCTACGGGGTGTTCGACGAGAGTCGTGGCTTTGCCCAGCGCGGGACATTTCTCGTCGGGCGTGACGGCCGGATCGTCTTTCGCGACGTCGTGGGGCCCGGTGAGGCGCGGACCGAAACCCATTGGGAGATCGCGCTCGCCGCGGCAGCCACGCAGTGAGCGGCGCCGAGTGACTTTGCGGAGGCGCATTATCCGCCGGAGCGTGGAACCACAGAACGCAAAACGACGATAGATCGCGGCCGGACGTGACATGTGGAGTCGACGATCGACGACGGCGCGTCGGGTGCGAACGAGTCGACCACAACGTCCCACTTCTGTTGTGCGAGAACAGGTGCCAGCACAAAGTCGACGCCCCGCCACCACGAGTTCAGTAGGACGACGAAATCGTTGGTCGCCAGAAGTGTTCGGGTCCCGGCCGATTGCGGTGGCCTGAGCGACCATGCGACACTGCGCGCGGCCTCGTCCTGCCAGTCGTCGTCGGACATGGGTGTGCCGTCCGGGGTGAACCAGTCGGGCGCGTCGGAGAGTTCGACCGCCGCCCGGCACAGGGCGCTGTGACGCAGGCGCAGTGAGATGAGGTCGCGGGTGAAGGCGACGAGCGCCTCGTCGCCCGAGGTCCAGTCGAACCAACTGATCTCGTCGTCCTGGCAGTAGGCATTGTTGTTGCCGCGTTGCGTTCGGCCTCGCTCGTCGCCGCCGAGCAGCATCGGCGTTCCCGCAGAGAGCAGTAGCGTCGTGAGCATGGCGCGCATCTGACGTCGTCGTAGGGCGACGATGGCCTCGTCGTCGGTTGGCCCTTCGGTTCCGCAGTTCCACGACCGATTGTCGTCGGTGCCGTCCGAATTGTGGGAACCGTTGTCCGCGTTGTGTTTGCGTTCGTAGGACACGAGATCGTGCAGTGTGAAACCGTCGTGGGACGTCACATAGTTGATCGACGCCGCGCGGCGTCGGATGACCGTTGCAGGATTGTGACGACGGCCCCCGAAGATGTCGGCCGAGCCGGTCAGGCGTCGTGCCATCGGTGCGAGCAGGCCCTCGTGGCTGCGCCAGAAATCGCGGACGCTGTCGCGGTAGCGGTCGTTCCACTCGCCCCATTCCGGACCGAATGCGCCGAGTTGATGACTGTCGTTTCGACCGACGTCCCAGGGTTCGGCGATCAGCCGCACCCGCGACAGCACGTCGTCCTGGCCGAGTACCCGAAGGAACGCTGCAGTGGGGTCGAAAGGTCCACCACCCCAATCGTTTCGGGCCCAATCGTTTCGGGCCCAATCGTTTCGGGCCCAATCGTTTCGGGCACTGTCGGTGCCTTGACGCGCAAGGGTGGGCGCGAGGTCGAAGCGAAATCCGTCGACGCCCAGCGACGCCCAGTAGCGTAGGGAGTCGGTGACCATGCGCAGCGTCGTCGGGTGCGCCACCGCAACGGAATTGCCGCATCCGGTGGTGTCGACGTACGAGCCGTCGTCCGGGTCGAGCACGTAATACGCGCGATTGTCGAGGCCGCGATGGCACAGTGTGGGGCCGGAGTCGTCGCCTTCTGCGGTGTGGTTATAGACGACATCGAGGATCACCTCGATCCCGGCGCCGTGCAGAGCGTCGACCATGTGGCGGAACTCGGCGATGGATTCGTCACCCCGGCCGGCGCGGTCGGCGGCGCTGTAGGCGTTGTGCAGGGCGAAGAAGCCGATGGTGTTGTAACCCCAGTAATTCGTGAGGTGCCGTTGGGCGAGTTCGCGTTCGGACACGCTGCGATGCACCGGAAGCAGCTCTACGGCGTTCACCCCGAGCGATGTCAGGTAGTCGAGCGCGGCCGGGTGTGCGAGTCCGGCGAATGTGCCTCGGAGTTCGGCTGGAATGTCGGGGTGGGACTGCGTGAACCCGCGGACGTGCACCTCGTAGATCACCAGCTCCGACGCCGGTCGGCGCGGGCCCGGTGCAGTGGCGGTCGTTGCCTGTGGCGGTTGCTCGACGACGACGCTGCGCGGCACGTACGGTGCGGAGTCGAGCGCACTGGGACGTGAGGGATCGTCGACGTCGTGGTCGAGGAGCGCGTCGCAGTACTCCACGTCGCCGACGATGCGTCGGGCATAGGGATCGAGGAGGAGTTTGGCAGGGTTGTAGCGCCGACCGCGCTCGGGTGCCAAGGGGCCGTCGACCCTGAATCCGTATCGGGTTCCGGCACGCACGCCGTCGACGACGCCGTGCCACACGTCGATCTCGCGCCCTGGGAGCAGGAGTCTGGTCTCGGCGCCGGCGTCGTCGAAGAGACAGAGCCACACCGCATCTCCGCCCGAACTGACGGCGAAGTTGGTTCCGCGATCGGTGACGGTCGCTCCGAGGATCGACGGATCTCCGGGGGAGATGGTCCCGGTCATCAACGTCCCTTCTCGTCGAGTGAGCGCGGCGAGGCGACCGCGGCCGGCGGTCACGCGACACTGACGGTGACGATACGTGAGCAGGGCGGGCGCGGGGCGGTGTGCCACGATGCGGCCGACAGGGCGTCTGCCTCTGGTAGACCGGAGAGATGAGTGCTCCCCTCATCGAACTGAATTCAGGCATCGAGATCCCACAGCTCGGACTGGGGGTGTGGCAGTCGACTCCGGAGGAGGCGCAGCGCGCCGTCCGATTCGCGATCGACGAGGCCCGCTATCGACACATCGACACGGCCGCGGCCTACGGCAACGAGTCGGGCGTCGGCGAGGGCATTGCCTCCGCGTCGGTGCTGCGCTCAGAGGTGTTCGTCACGACGAAGCTCTGGAACTCCGATCACGGGTACGACCGCGCTCTCGCGGCGATCGACACCAGTCTGCGCGCGCTCGGAACCGACTACGTCGACCTGTACCTGATCCACTGGCCGCTGCAGGATCGCGACCGACTGCTGCGCACCTGGGACGCAATGGAGAAGATCCTTGCCGACGGTAAGGCGCACTCGATCGGCGTCTGCAACTTCGAGCCGCATCACCTGCAATGGCTCATCGATCGCGGGGGAGTGCTGCCCGCCGTCGACCAGGTGGAACTGCATCCGCACCTCCAGCAACGCGAACTGCGCGAGTTCGCGGCGGAGCACGGAATCGCGATCGAGTCGTGGAGCCCGCTCGGCGGAACGTCGGGGTCGGGGTGGGGTCCCAACTCCAAGCCCAACACCGTCTTGTCCGACCCGACGATCGGCGACATCGCGATCAAATTAGGACGGTCACCCGCCCAGGTGGTCCTCGCCTGGCACATCAAGCTCGGACTGATCGTGATCCCGAAGTCGGTGCACGACGATCGCATCAAGCAGAACATCGACGTGTTCGATTTCGAACTCGACGACGAGGACATGGCTCGGATCGCCGCTCTCGACGACGGTCAGCGGGTGGGGATACACCCGGACGAGATGAACCTCGGCGCGCCTGACTGAGCGCGCAGGCTCAACGTGCTGCGCAGCCCGCCGTGCCTAGCTCATTCGCACGCGACGCCGTCTCCGTCGCGGTCTAGTTTCGCGGAGTAGCCCGGCCGCCCGCGGTGCAGGGGCGCGACGCCGGCAGCGCGCGCCTGAGCGCAGTTGGCGTAGGTGGTGTTCGACGGTGCGACCTGCGGCGGGGCGGCGGCCTCTGGCGGAGCGTTCTGCGGGGCCGGGGCGGGCTTGGGTGAATCAGCTTCGGGTGCAGAGCAATTCGACAGGATGCGGATCATGGCCTGCTTCTCCGCGGCCGTCACCCACAGGTGGTAGATGGCTTTGACCGCGATCTGCCGCTCGACGTAGGTGCATCGATACGACTTGTTGGGCGGCAACCACGTCGCGGCATCGCCGGCACCCTTGGCCTGGTTCGTGCGGCCATCGGTGGCCTGCAGATTGCGCGGATCGTTGGCGAGGTTGCGGCGCTGCTCGGCCGAAAGCTGTTGCGCGCCCTTCTGCCACGCGTCCGACAGCGCGACGACATGGTCGATCTGGACCTTCGACGACGTCGCCGAGCCGCGCGTGAAGGCGATCGACGTTCGCGTGTACGGATCGTCGAGCGTTCCCGACAGCACCACACATCCGTTGGTCCCGGGTTTGAGGGTCACGCCGGACAGGTCACGTCGGAGGATGTCGTTGCGAGTGTCGCACCCGTTGTGGCCGTCGGCGACCGAGACGTCGTCGGACCATGCCTGTCCGAACTGTGATCGCTCGTATCCGGTCTTCGGTGCGCGGCCCTTCACTGCGAGCGACTCGAGCGTCGTGCGCGCGCTCGACTCAGCGACCTGAGATGGGGTGACCGGCGCGGGCGCGGCGTGTGCCGTCGCGGCGGGGACCAGCGCGCCTGCGGCGAGCACGGTCACCGCGATGGGCCAGACGATGTCGGCGCGTCGAGAGGCGCGAACGTTCCGCGCGTCGTCGTGTTGCCTGCCGTCGTGTTGCGTGCCGTCGATCGGCCGGTCGTTGATCAGCATGGCGGAAACGTATCAGCCGGTACCGACAGCGAGCCTGAGCGAGTGGGCGCGGAGGTGAGATGCCCTGATCACGCTGCTGGGATCACACTGCCGGGATGCTGATGGGTGCGCCCGCGTGAATCTCTTTCAAACACAGTGGGTGCACACCGGCCGGAGGCCAGGCAGGGATGTGACGGTGCGCGCAAAGGGATTCGAACCCCTGACCGCTGGTTTATTGAACCTGGATGGGTATAACGCCTGGTCGTGAAGTAAAGATGCGCGTGAGGCCGTTTTCGTAGGACTTCTTCAGGTCACTGGTTGTCACTGGTCGTCACGGTATGTCAGGTTTGTAAACCGTAACCTAAACCGTAGGTGTGAGCCTGTCTGACGCGGCGATCATGGCGGTGCTGACGTCGGTGTAGGTGCGGCGGTTTTGATCGGTGTCGTGGCCAAAATGCGCGGCCCGCACCTCGGCGGGCAGGACGTCCAGCAGGAGTGTGTTCAGCGTTGCCCGCCAGACGTGGGTGAGATGGGTGCGCAGCAGCTCGATGTCGAGCGCGTCGGCAACCTCGCGGTAGAGAGTGCGCGCGGCCTTCTGCGCATTAGCCTGGTCCCACACCTTGGACGGGTCCGACGGCGCGCCGACGATGTAGTCGCCGCCGATTGTTTCGCGACGGGCGAGCAGGTGCTCGGATGCCGCGGCGTTGAGGACCGGCACAGTGCGTCCCTTCTTGGTTTTGCTGATCTCCTCGGTGACTGTCACGGTCATGCGGTGGTCCGCTGTGGTGTCGGACTGGTCCCAGGTGATCTGGCGCGCCTCGCCGATGCGCAGGCCGGTGGTCGCCTGTAGGAGCATCATGTCGATTGCGTTGCGGCGCACGGCGATCCGGTGGTCGATGGTGTACGGGCCGCGGCGTGGTGCGGTGATGCCGTCCGTTGGGTCGAGGGCGAGCAGATGGTGGAGCACACGGTGGTAGTCCTTGCGGCCGAGCGCCAGGCCGCCCGTGGGTTTGGTCGACTTCTTCACCGATCCGAGATCGATGGTCACGCCGGCGAGCGGGCTCCCATCGATGACTTCGTCCCGGATCAGTTGGGTGATGACGTACTTCGAGATGACGCCGCGGCATTGCCGGGCCGTCTCGCTGCCGTGTTCGGCCGCGATGCCCTTCAGTGCCTTTTCCAGGGTTCGGTATTTGACCGCGGTGTCGATCACGTACCCGTCCAGTGCGTCGCGGATGTAGGGGAGCACGTACAGATAGCGGTCACGTGAGTTCTTGCGCAGCCGGTCGTTGCTCTCGATCGTGGGCCTGGTCACCGCGTCGAGGTAGTCGGTGATGGGGCTCGACCGCTTCCAGTCGCTTCCGCCGGCGGTGAGCAGCTCCTCGGCTGTTTTGCGGGCCTTGCGGCGTGCCTCGCCGACGGTTCGCGCTTGGGTGCGTCGGCCGGTGATCAGGCGGCCGTCGTACAGGCGTACCGACCATTCGATCGTCTGTCCGCCGCTGGTGGTGGGTTTCGGGGTCACCCGGTCGATCGAGTGCGCCCCGGGGGCGAGCTTGGTGCGGGCGGCCTTCTTTGCGGTCATGGGTTCGATTCAAGCACGGGCTGGTGACAAGCAATGACACAGAATGCTTAACCTGATAGCGTCTATGACAAGACGGTCTCGGCCGGTGGTCTCGCGACCTTTGCGAACATGTATGCCTCAGGGATGCCCATCCCGTAGGTGCGTGCCGCTAGGCTAGTGGTGCAAACCGAGGCCTTGGTGAAGAAGGATCGGCCGGCGAGAAACCGGAATAACGGTCTGGGGCACGGTGGAGCAGTGTTGTAAGTCTCCGCCTGGACGAACGCGGCGCCCAATGGCGCTTTTGCGGGGCGTGACTCCTGGAAGTTCGGCGCACGACGTGCGCCTTGCTCCCAGGAGTTTTTTGTGTCCCAGGTATCACCGGTCACCGCCGCGCCGGCCGTCAAGGCGGCGCTGACTCTCCAGGATGTCGCCCGAGCAGTCGGTCTGTCGTACGGCACCATGCGCAACCTCCGTGCACGCGGTGGTGGTCCCAAGGCTTTCTATCCCACAGGGTCTATCCGCACGCCACGCTTCCGGCCGGAAGAGGTCGAGAAGTGGATGATCGCGCGCTCGCGGGGCGGTGCGTCTGTATGAGCGCAAAAGAAAACCCCGGGCAGGCACCCGGGGCTTCAGAAGAACCAGCGTCTCACGGCTCGGTTTCTGCGTCCCATCATATGGGAACCGAGCCGGTTGTCGCAACTGATTCGGACGTCGTCCTGAGCGATCCCGACCGCGCCCTGCTGGCCGTCGACGGGTGGACACTCCGGGAGCTCGACGACAACCCTCGGGGCAGGAAATCCGCACCGTTCCTGGTGCTCTCCAAGACCGTCCCGAGGGTCGGGTCAAGTGTCGCCGTGAAATTTCATGGCGACAGCAAAAAAGATCAAAACCCCAGCTCAGATGATGGGGGTCATAAGCGCCTATGGGAGGGGGTCATTGACCCCGCTCTGACCCCGCCCTCTGAGGGGGGTGTTCCGGGCCTTGATTCGACCCCTGATTCGTCGGGACACTCCGGGAGTCCGTCGCGCGGTTTCGGCGACTTGCCGACGATGCAGGCGGCCGGCACCGGCGACGCGGGGATCGTCGTGGGGTTCGACACCGAGTACGTCGAGCTGGCTGGTCGTCGGGTGATCGTGAGCTACCAGCTCGCCACCCCCGACCCCGTCGACCCGTCGCGGATGGTGCTCGTGGTGTTGTTGCCGCTGTCGGAGTCGCGGGTGCGGATGTTCACCGCGCTGCGGTGCGTCTGGGAGGAGGCGCGGCTGTGGCGGCACCCCCTCGTCGTCGACGACCCGGCCATCACCGAGCAGGGCGTGCACCGCGGCACTTTCTGGGACGGGCGTGATGGTGGAAACGTCAAGAAGTCTCCGGAGGAGCGTCGGTGGTCCCGGCTGTTCAAGCACAAGATTCCTGTAGTGCTCGCCGCTCACTTCGGGAAGGCTGACATGACGACGTTCCGGGTCACCAAGGACGACCCCGACCACATCACGTCGTTGACGAGTGCGGCCGGCGGTCTGGTGGGGTTGATGCCGTTCCGCGTGCGCGGGGCGACCGATGCCAACCGCTCCAGGTGGTTCCTGCCGTTCTCGGTGAGCGTGGCCGACACGATGGCCCACGCACCCGCTGGAAATCGTTCTCTGGACGTCCTGGGGGCCTCCTGTGGGCAGCCCAAGGTGGGTCTCCCGGACGGGGCCATCGAGCGGATGGACCGCTACCGCCGCGACCACCTCCCGCATTTCCTGGAGTACTCGGCCAACGACCCGGTCGTGGTCGTGGAGTACCTGGCCAGACTGTGGGGCGAGTCGACCCGTCCGCCAGTCACTCTGAGTTCTGGTGCGGCGCAGGCGTTCAAGGCCTCGGTCAAGGAGTACTGGGGTCGGGCGATGAGTGGTTATCGCTTGGTCGACGTGGCGCGGTTCGCCCAGTTCGAGGAGAACTTCTCCGGCCTGACCAAGGTCGAGAAGGGCACGGTCTCCCCCGACGAGGGGCGCAGCTTCTACACCGAGAAGAACCTGGAGCCGGTCGACGCGGCCGCCCGAGCAGTGCTCGATGCGTGTGCGGTGGCCTACCACGGTGGGTGGAACGCGTGCGCCATGCCGGGGTACTACACGGGCACGACGTACGACTTCGACCTCCAGGGCGCTTATCCCACCGCGATGAGTCTGGTGCCGGACGTCGACTGGCTGCACGACGGCGGCGTGGTCGCCGAGACGATCGAGGGCCGGGACCTCACGCTCGACGACATCCCCACCGCGATGACCTCGATCGTGGCCGACGTCGAGTTTGAGTTTCCTGAGTCGGTCTCGTTTCCCACGCTGCCGATCTTCGAGGATGGGTGCCCGTTGTATGTGCGGACTTCCGGTGGTCGGTCCGGGACGATGGCGATGGGCCCGGAGATCCATTTGGCGCTCAAGGTTGGTGCGCGGGTGCATTGCCGGCGGGGCTACGTGTTGCACCGGTTGGCGCTGCCGTCGGGCGAGCAGTCCCACGCTCTACGCGCTGGTGTGATGCAGATGGTCCGCGATCGTGCTGAGGCCAAGCGGTTGTTCGGTAAGAAGAGCCTTGAAGAGTTGGCCATCAAGACCATGGCCAATTCGGGCTATGGCAAAACGGCGCAGGACGTGACTGGTCAATCCGCTTGGGACGCGAAGGCTCAGGCGATGGGTGCGGTCGGCGGCTCGGCGATCACGAGCCCGTACCACGCCGCGATGACGACCTCGTTCGTGCGCGCCGAGCTTCTTGCCGCGGCCAACCAGCTCGTCGATGCCGGGTTCAACTTCTACAGCGTCACCACCGATGGGTTCATCACCGACGCCCCTGAGGACGTCGTGACGAGTCTCGACCTGTACGGCATCGCTGCGGTCGCCGCTGAGTCACGCAATATCCTCTCGGGCAGCCGCGACATCTGGGAGATCAAGCACGCGCAGGTTGAGCTTCTCAACTTGACCACCCGCGGCAACATTGGTCGCGGGCACCCCGAGCTGCCTGGGGTGCTGGCCAAGAACTCGTTCAAGACCCCGAAGGTTGTTATCGCTGCTGGTCAGGAGTGTGAACACTTCTGGGACATGGTCATTGCTCGCACCGGTCGCGTCGACAACCCGGTGCTGCGCTTCCCCAGCTTCAAGGAGCTGAGCTACGCGGGCGACATGCGGTCGAGGCGTAAGGATTTCGTGACCATCGGTGGACGGTTGGAGGACGTGTTCGACCCGGACTGGACCGAGTGGGACACCGAGGAGGTCTTCGAGACCGTCAGGGCCGGCGGGCGTCGGCTGTCGATGGACTTCGACTGCAAGCGTCGGCCCGTCATGGAATCGATGCGTGCTGAGCACGTTCTTGACGGCGACGGCGTAGCGCACGAGGTCGCCACGTTCACCACGCGCCCGTGGGACACCGTCGATGAGTGTCTGCGGGGCCGCAAGGTGGCCAAGAACATTGCCGACACCGGTTGTCTGCGCACTGTCGAGCAGTGGCGCGGGTGGGAGTTACGCTACGAGCACGGCGAGGGCCGGCGCATCGGTGATCCGCACCGCTCGATCCTGCTGAGCATTCTGATCGGCCACCGGCTGGGATTGATCGGCTACGACGTGCCGAACCTCGCGCGGACTCGGTACACGGTGCGTGAACTCTTGGATTGGCTCAGCGGTTGGGGCCTCGGCTCGGTCAAGCCCAGCGACTGGAAGAACGCCCGCCGGCCCGAGCGGGCGAGCCAAGTCCTGCCGACGTCGGCGTGCGAGCCGTTCCTGTCGATCATCCGCGCGTGCCCGGTCGGGGCGCCGTCATATGACATCACCGGCCCGGTCAATCCCGACCCGTTGCGGGGTGCGGCATGAATGATTCCTGGAACATCCCGTGTGAAATGCGTCACATCCGATTTTATGGAGTTTTCTGGCGACTTTATTTCCGTCTATTCGGTGCGGTGGTATATGCCCAAGTGTTTGGTGGTTTTAAGCCTGCGACAGCTTTCAGTGGTCTTTTTTTTCTGGCATTTATTACGTTGTGCGGCAATGCTTTTGGATGCTTTCGGTGGCATCGGTGAATCGGTAGATTCGTTGGTACAGGGATTCCCGGATCGTCCTGGAATGTCCCGAATGGAGGTGGTCTAAATGGTGCTCGTCAGTGTCGAGCCGTTGGTGGTCGATCCGGTAGCGGCGTCCGCGATGGTCGGTAAGACAGTGAAGACTTTGGCGAATTGGCGGGCCGCTGGTGTGGGGCCGCCGTTCGTGCGGCTCGGTGATGGTGGCAAGCCGTCGGTGGCGTACCGGGTCGCCGACCTGGAGCGGTGGATCGCCGCGCACGTGGTGGTGCCCGATGGCGTGTGTGACGCGATCGCGGTGAAGTACGCCGAGCGCGAGCTGTGGTACGTCGAACTCGACCGCCACGACACCGCTTACGACTACTACTCCGGCTGGCTGTGCGGGTACCGCGCGGCGCTGCTGGGTGTGGTGATCCCCGATGAGGTGATCACGCTGGAACACGTCGGATGGCGACACGGGGCCGAAGCGGCTGTTGAGGGAGGCCCGATCCCCCGTGGTGTCGCTGGGATTCCGCTCGATCTCGACGATCTCGATGCGTGGGTGTCGATCGACGCCCGCGAATGAACGACTGGACAAAAGAACGGCCCCGTGACGGAGTGCAGCCGTCCGGGGCCGGTGAGGGAGAGGAAGATTCAATGTCTCATCGTCTCGATGAGGAGGGTAGCAGTCCGGTGGCCGCGGCATTGGTGGCCGCGGTACGTGCGGCCTCGGGTGGGCTCCCGTGGGAGCTGGCCCGGCTGCGGTGGTGGGTGTCCGGGGTGCATGAGGACCCCGACGCGACCGGTGTGTGCGTATGCGGGCAGGTCGGGCTGCGGTGGCTCTACGAGATCACTGATACCGCGACCGGTGCGACGCTGTCGCCGATCGGTAGCGATTGCATCGGGCGCTTCGACGACGAAACCATGACGGCCGTCGCTCGGGAGCTTGTCGAGCTGGACAGGATGGAGCGGGTGGTCGCGGCGAATCACCAGTTGGGGTTCGGTGATTTGAGCAGGTTGCGGATCGCGGTGCTGTGGGTCTACGGCGCTGTGGACGCGCGGGAGCGGGACTTTCTGACCGCGATGTTCAACCGGCGTCGCGAGATGACCCCGCGGCAGGAGCGGTGGGCGTCGGCGATCCTGAGCCGGGCCTGCGGTCAGCTCGTGTCGATGCGGATGGGTGTTATCCCCCGGCGTCGCGTGATCGGTGACGGCGGTGCGGCATGACCATTACCGTCTACGCCAAGCCCGCGTGCGGTCCGTGCCACGCGACGAAGCGCGCACTCGACAAGGCTGGCCTCGACTACGACGTCGTCGACATCAGCATCGACGACGAGGCGCGCGACTACGTCACGTCGCTGGGCTACTCCAGCGCGCCCGTCGTCGTCGCAGGCGACGAGCACTGGTCGGGATTCCGTCCCGATCGCGTCAAGGCGCTGGCCGTGGCGACGAAGGAGGAGGTGGCGTGATGATGAATGATCCCGCTGAGGTATTTGACGCGACCGATCCGGCGATGCTCCGGGCGTTTGTGGCCGGCTATGTCGCCGCGACACCGTTGGTCGGCAAACTTGCCACCCTCGATGACATCGCTGAGAAGAGGACGGCCCGTCGGGCCGACGCGTTGCTCGCCGCGTGCATCCATTACGTCTCCGCTGTGGTGGCTGCCCCCGACGCCTGCGCCACGATGACGGTCGCGGAACTCGCTGCCCAGACCTTGAGGCGGGTGCGCGCGGAGGGTGCTGACGAGTTCATCGAGGCCGCCGTCGACTTGTTGGGGTTGTCGTGATGGCGGCCACGAGCAGGCCCGAGGGCCACCGCTGGGGCTTTTACGCCGCGGTGATGGCCGTCGGTCTGGTCCTGTCGATGGCGGGCAATGGCGCGCACGTGTGGTCCCAATGGCACGCCGACGTCGCCGCTGGCATCGACCGGGGCGCGGTGTCGCCGTGGGTGCCCACCGTGGCGATCACTGTGGTCCCGGCGATGGTGATGGTGATGACCGAGATGGTCGTCATCAGTCACCGCCGCAACGGCGGGTGGGCACGCACAGTGGTGACCTCGCTGGCGGCGCTGGTGGGCGTCGTGGCTCTCGTCGTCTCCTACGTCGGCCTGTGCTACGTGTGCACCGTGATCGTGGGGTTGCCGACGGCGCTGGGATACGTGGCACCGGTGATCGTCGACGCGCCAATCATCGCCGCGACGGTGGGCCTGTGGGACGTGCAGCAGACGATCCGGGCCGACCGGGACCTGGCCGGTCGGACGGACGCACCGTACGAGCCGGTCGAGCAGGGGTCGCCCACAGTGGTCGACGAGGTCGGTCGGCCTGTCCAGGTGCTCGACCGACCGGACGAGCAGGTGTCCGAGGCCGGGTCGACCACGTCGTCCGGGGTGGATGACCGGTCGGCCGGACAGCTGGACGAGCAGTGGTCGACCCGGTCTGAGCTGGCCGGACAGGTGGACGAGCAGGCGGTCGACCGGTGGGACGAGGATCTGTCCGATCCGTTTGTCCGACCGGACGAGCGAGTGTCCGACCGCGGGTCGGACGAGGTGGACGAGCATTCGGTCGCACAGGTCGACCAGCTGGACGAGGAACCGGACGAGCCCGCTTCGATCGAGCCGGTAGACCGACCGGACGAGCCTGTCGAATGGCTGTCCGAGGCCGAGCGGCTCCGGGCGGCCACGGGCATCACCGCCGAGGCGGCCGACCTCGCGACGGTGCTGCGGATGGACGGCGCGGGTGCCAGCCGTCGCGAGATTGCCGAAGCAGTTGGTCGGCCAAAGTCGACGATCTCGGGCTGGATCACCAAGGCTGCGGTCGCCGAGACCGGCCGACCGTCGCTGGCCGCGGTGCCCGACTGAGGCACGGACGGTAGTAGCACTCAGACGAGAAGACGAGAGACCCCACCGGATGCATCCGGTGGGGTCTCGTCGTGTCGGTGGCTGTCTACAGCGCTCGCGGAACATGGGCGTTGGGGAGGGTCGAGGGGGGGGGGGGGGCCCCGCCCCCCCCGCCCCCCCACCCCCCGCCCCCCCGCCGGGAGAAAAAAAAACAAGCCCACCCCA
>NZ_LZMI01000136.1:0-39343 GCF_001665475.1 Gordonia sp. 852002-51296_SCH5728562-b
TGACTCATGCCCGCCACCCAGGCCGAACGTGCTCAACACTTTTCACCACACCGCAAAAGCCGATCGGTGGATCGAGGCTTAGTGACTCAGCGCTTACGCGCCTTCTTCGCGGCGCGCTTGTTGAGCTTGCTCCAGAACTTGATCTGCCCGTTGGCCATTCGCGTGTCGCGCTTGGTGAACGGCGGCGCGATCATCTCGGCGACGGTGAACGGCATCGTCGAAAATGCCACTGCGCGTGCATGACTGAACGTCTCGAAGCCGGTCTTGCCGTGGTAGGCGCCCATACCGCTGCGGCCGATGCCGCCGAAGGGCAGTTCCGCACCGAACATGTGCAGTGCGAAGTCGTTGCCGTTGATCGATCCACTGCGCGTGTTGTCGGCAAGCCTCTTGAAGTTGGCGTTGTCGTCGCCGCACCAGTACATGGTCAGCGGATGGGGATTCGCTGCGATGTGGGTGATCGCCTCGGTCAGATCGCGGTACGGGTAGACACTCAGGACAGGGCCGAACACCTCGTCGTCGGCGATCTTCATGCCTGCCTTGACCCCGGTGAGCAGCGTCGGCGGGATCTTGCGACGCTCGGCTGACGGAAGCTGCTCGCCGCCCGGGATCACCTGCCGCTTGGTCGCACCGAGTTCGACAGCGTCGTCGATCAGTCCGACGATGCGGTCGTAGTTCTTCTGATTGATCGTCGACGTGTAGTCGGAGTTGTCGTAGATCGTCGGGAAGCTCTTGGTCCAGTGGGCGATGACCTTGTCGGTGAACTCACCGAGCTTTGCCTCGGGAACGAACACGTAGTCGGGACACAGACACACCTGGCCACCGTTGGCCATACGGGCCTCGGCCAGCATCTTCGCGGCCTTGCCGATGTCGGCCGAGACGTCGACGACGGCGGGGTTCTTGCCGCCCAACTCGAGCGTCACGGGCACGAGGTTCTTGGCCGCCTCCTGCGCCACCGACGACCCGACCTCGGGCGAACCGGTGAAGAACAGATGGTCGACAGCGAGCTTCGCGAAGTCGGAGCCCGAGCCATGCTTGGGCGTGATGACCGCGAGTTCTTCGATGGAGAAATAGTCAGGCGCGTGCCGCGCGATGACCTCGGTGGTGCGTGCGGTGATCGACGACGGCCGCATCAGCACCCGGTTCCCTGCCGCGAACGCCGAGGCTGCGGGCACGAACGTCAACTGCAGCGGGAAGTTCCACGGACCCATGATCCCGACCACGCCGAGCGGATCGTGCCGCACCCGCTGCTTGAACCCGATCAACCCCTGCACCCGCGCCGACGGGGTCTCCTTCATCCATTCCTTGACGCCGCGTCGCTGGTGGGTGATGTCGATGAGGCATCCGGCGACGTCGGCCGTGATGCTCAATTCGGCTGGGCGCGTGCCGAAGTCGGCGGTCAATGCCGCGCAGATCTCGTCGGAGTTGTCGAGCAGGAGCGACCCGAGCCGCGTGATGCGTTCGATACGCGTGTTGGCGTCCGGAATGCCGTCCCGCAGGAACGCGGCCTGCTGGATCTCGAGCAGTTCGGCCAACGAGTGAGCCTCCGACGAGACCCCCTTCTCGATGCGTCGACCCGCACCGGTCGTCACGTCCGCAGGCTTGGTCATGGTGGCTCCTTGAGGATCTACGGGTGCTCGGGGGCATAGTCGAATGAGACGCCGCCCCGATTGTGTATCACATGCTATGCCGTAGATCACACGAACGCGAGCGCGGGGTGGCGGACACACCCTGGCCGCGCACACTCGACGCGAGGAAGCGCCCAGTCGACGCGGGCGAACCGTCGACTGTGCGCTCGAGACCGTCGACTGTGCGCCCGAGACCGTCGACTGGGCGCTCCAGACCGTCGACTGTGCGCTTAGAACTGCCGAGTGGTCAGCCGAGACGCTCGATGATCGTGACGTTGGCCGTGCCGCCGCCCTCGCACATGGTCTGTAGGCCGTAGCGGCCACCGGTGCGCTCCAGTTCGGCCAGCATTGTCGCGAAGAGCTTCGCCCCGGTGGCGCCGAGAGGATGCCCAAGCGCGATGGCCCCGCCGTTCGGGTTGACGCGCGCGGGGTCGGCGCCGGTTTCCTTCAGCCAGGCGAGCACAACCGAGGCGAACGCCTCATTGATCTCGACGACGTCGATGTCGTCGATGCTCAGCCCCGACTTGGCCAGCGCGTACTTCGTCGCGGGGATGGGCGCGGACAGCATCTTCACGGGGTCGTCGCCGCGGACCGAGATGTGGTGGACGCGAGCGCGCGGGGTCAGGCCGTACTCGGCGAGTGCCTTCTCGCTGACCACCAGCGCCGCCGACGCGCCGTCGGAGATCTGCGACGCCACCGCCGCGGTCAGCCGCGAACCGTCGGCCAGCGGGGCCAACCCGGCCATCTTCTCCAACGACGTCTCACGCGGGCATTCGTCGACGACGCAGTCGGCCAGTGCGACAGTCTCGCCGTCGAACCGTCCCTGTGCGATAGCGGCTTTGGCTCGCTGATGCGACTGCAGCGCCCATTCCTCCATGTCCTCGCGGCTGATGTCCCACTTCCGCGCCATCAGATCGGCGCCGACGAACTGTGAGATCTCGGCGTCGCCGAATCGCTCACGCCAGCCGACGGATTCGGCTGTCGGCGTGGTGAATCCGAACTCCTGACCGGCAATCATGGCCTGCGAGATGGGGATTGCGCTCATGTTCTGCACGCCGCCGACCACGACGACGTCCTGCGTCCCACTCATCACACCCTGCGCCGCAAAGTGGATGGCCTGCTGGCTCGAACCACACTGACGGTCGACGGTGGTTCCGGGTACCTCCAGCGGCATTCCGGCAGCGAGCCAGGCGGTTCGGGCGATATTGCCCGCCTGCGGACCGATCGCGTCGACACATCCGAAGACGACGTCGTCGACGACCGCCGGGTCGATCCCCGTCCGAGTGACGAGTGCGGAGATGACATGCGCACCCATGTCTGCCGGATGCGTCTTGGCCAGCGAGCCGTTGCGCTTGCCGACGGGCGTACGAATAGCGTCCACGATGTACGCCTGTGGTGTGCTCATGAGAACTCCTGCTCGATAAGGGTATTCGCGCTCAGGCGCGCTGACTGGAGATCGACACCACTTCGCCCGTGAGATATGTGGTGTAGTCGCTGGCGAGCATCGCGATGGTGGCCGCGACCTCCCAGACCTCGGCTGCCCGGCCATAGGCCTCGCGCTGTGCAAGGTCGTCGAGCAGTTCGTCGCTGGTCACCTTTGCCAGGAAGGGATGCTTGGCAATCGACGGCGCAACAGCATTGATACGCACCCCGTGCTCGGCAGCCTCGACGGCAGAACAGCGCGTCAGTGCCATCACTCCGGCCTTGGCAGCGGCGTAATGTGCTTGTCCGCGCTGAGCTCTCCACCCGAGTACCGACGCGTTGTTGACGATCACGCCACCGTGCTCGACGGCACGAAAGTAGCGCAGCGCGGCCCGCGTGGCGCGGAACGTCCCGGTGAGCGTGATGTCGACGACGCGGTCCCACTCCTCGTCCGACATATCGGCGACGGGCGTCTCGCCACCGAGGCCGGCGTTGTTCACCAACACGTCGATACGTCCGAGTGTGTCTGCGGCACTGGAGATCAGCGAATCCACATCGGCAGTGGACTGCACATTGCACACCACCTTCCCGACGGTCTGACCGTCGAACTCGGCAGCCAGTTGGTCGGCGGCCTCGCCCAGTCGTCGCTCATGCCAGTCGCTGAGCACGACGTCGGCGCCCTCGAGCAGCGCCCGACGCGCCGTCGCGAACCCGATGCCCGTGCCCGCCGCTGCGGTCACAACGACTTTGCGTCCCAACAACAATCCGTGTCCCGGCGTCTCCTCCGGAGGTGTGGCCAACGGTGACCTCACACCATCGACCTCACTCGACGTCGTCTGTGTCATCGTGTCCACACCTCTCGCCTCGGTTCCGCGGCCATGCCTCGCTGTGCCCAAGTCATGCTCGTGCCTCGCTGTGCCCAATTCATGCTCGTGCCTCGCTGTGCCCAATTCATGCTCGTGCCTCGCGGTGCTCTCTTCATGCTCGTGCCTCGCGGGGCAAGGCGAGTACTCGCTCGGCAATGATGTTGCGCTGCACCTCGTTCGAGCCGCCGTAGATCGTGTCGGCGCGGGTGAAGAGGAACAGGCGTTGCCATTCGTCGAGCTCGACGTTCTCCGGATCGTGAATGTCATTGAGGTGACCCTCGACCGTCGCGCTGGGGCCGATCAACGACGCAGGACCGGCCACCGCCATCGCGAGCTCGCCGAGATCCCGATGCCAGTTGGCCCACAACAGCTTTGCCACCGAGGCCGTCCCTGCAGCGGCGGCCGCACCCCACGTGCCCCCGGTTAGTGTCGCGTCGTCGTCGAGTGTCCGTTGCGCATTGGCACGCATCGCGCTCAGTCCGATGCGGGCACGAACGAGGCGTGCGGCGATCTCCGGATTCTCGAGAGATCCGTTGGCTCTTGCCATCTCGGTGATCGCGTCGAGTTCACGCGCGAAGCCCACCTGCTGTCCCAGCGTCGAGACGCCGCGCTCGAACTGCAGTAGCCCCATCGCGACCCGCCAACCGTCGCCGGACTCGCCGACGATGAGGTCGGCGTCGGTGGTCGCGTCGTCGAAGAAGACCTCGTTGAACTCCGACGTTCCCGTCAGCTGTTGGATCGGCCGTACCGTGACGCCGGGCTGATCGATCGGGACCAACAGGAAGCCGAGTCCCTTATGGCGCGAGGAGCCCGCTTCCGTACGGGCCAGCACGAACACCCACTGCGCGACGTGCGCAAGCGACGTCCAGATCTTCTGTCCGTTGACATGCCAGCGGGTGCTGTCGTCGGAAAGTCGGGCCGTCGTGGAGACGCCCGCGAGATCGGAGCCCGCCCCTGGCTCGGAGTAGCCCTGGGCCCACAGCTCGGTGACGTCGACGATGCCGGGAAGAAAGCGCTGCTTCTGCTCTTCGGTGCCGAACTCGATCAGCGTCGGGCCGAGCAGCTCCTCACCGAGGTGATTCACCCTCGCGGGAGCGTTCGCGCGCGCATACTCCTGATGGAAGATGATTCGCTGCTGGAGTGTCGCGCCACGGCCCCCATACCGCGTGGGCCAGCCGAGGCATGTCCAGCCGGACGCCGCGAGATGGCGATCCCACGCCAGACGCTCGGAGAAGAACTCATGCTCGCTTCCGGGACCACCCCGACCCTTCAGCGCGGCGAAGTCGTCGACGAGGTTGTGCGCCAGCCACTCGCGCACCGCTCGCGTGAACTCTTCGGTCGCGGCGGGCGTGCTTCGCGCCCATTCGCCCAGGTCGACGGCACGATCGGCAAGGTTGATCGACGTCATGATCGCTAGCATAACCTACCAAGCATTTGTTAGGTTGAGGCCATGGAGTCGATAATGACCAACGGCGACGCCCAGTCGACGGGAGGAAGCGCCCAGTCGACGCCCGCGGCGCTGATCCGCGCGGCGCAGACCTGGCCGGCGCAGCAGGCGATCGTCGACCGTCAGTGGAGCAAAGGGGGTGCAGGCGTCGAGCTGACATACGCGGAGCTGCTCGAGCGTGTCCGCGAGTTCGCCGCAGCGCTTGTCGCGTCGGGCTTCGAGGCCGGCGACAGGGTGGCCATCTGGTCGCCGAACAGCCATCACTGGCCAATCGCCGCACTGGGCGTGCAGTACGCGGGCGGGGTGCTGGTCCCGCTCAACACCCGCTACACGGCGACCGAGGCCATCGATGTGATCGAAAGAGCTCAGGTGACGGCGGTCGTGGTGTCGGGTGAGTTTCTCGGCGTCGACCATGCGGCCGAACTGCTTGGCGCGCATGGCAGCTCGCTGCCCGACCTCGTGGTGCGAGTGCCGCTCGACGGGTCGGCACCTGCGCCTGACGGCAGCGTCGACTGGTCGGACTTCGTCGCGCGTGCCACCGACGAGACGCGTGCCGAAGCGGATCGTCGAGCAGATGCTGTTGCGCCAGAGGACATCTCCGACATTCTGTTCACCTCGGGGACCACCGGGAAGTCGAAAGGCGTTCTGGCCGAGCACCAGCAGACCATCGCGGGCGCGCGGGCGTGGGGAGCCAACGGACTCCTGAGTCCATCAGACCGCTACCTGATGGTGAACCCGTACTTCCACACGTTCGGATACAAGGCGGGCATTCTGCCGTCGATTCTCTACGGGACGACGATGATTCCGCTCGCGGTCTACTCCCCCACCGAAGCCATGCGAGTCGTCGAATCAGAGCGTGCGACAGTCTTTCCGGGAGCGCCGACCATCTTCCAGACCATCCTCGACGACCCCGCGCGCGCAGACCACGACCTGTCGTCGCTTCGCCTGGTGGTGACCGGCGCGGCCATCGTGCCGGTGGTGCTGATCGAGCGTATCCAACGCGACCTCGGCGTCGACACGGTGATCACCGCCTACGGCCAAACCGAATCCAGCGGCTTCATCACCACGTGCACCCCCGATGACGACGACGTCACGGTCGCGACAACGTGCGGCAGAGCCTTCGACGGCATGGAGATCGCGCTGTCGGACCAGGGTGAGGTGCTCACCCGTGGCGCGATGGTCATGCGCGGCTACCTCGACGATCCCGCGGCGACCGAAGCGACCATCGACGCCGACGGGTGGTTACACACCGGCGACGTCGGCGTGATCGACGAGCGCGGGAACCTCCGGATCACCGACCGGCTCAAGGACATGTTCATCTGCGGAGGGTTCAACGTGTACCCCGCCGAGGTCGAACAGACGCTCGCACGCCTCGACGGAGTCACCGAAACCGCTGTGATCGGAGTTCCCGACGACCGACTCGGCGAGGTCGGCCGCGCCTACGTGACGATCCACGACGCTGCCCACCTCACCGAGAACGATGTACTCTCCTATGCGCGAACACATCTCGCGAACTTCAAGGTTCCCCGATCCGTGGTGTTCGTCGACGCGTTTCCCCGCAACGCGTCGGGCAAGATACTCAAACGCGAACTGCGCTGAACTCCAGCTCGCTCACGAATCGGACTGCGACGCAGCCCATTCGGCGACACGTTGGGCGCTCTGCTCTTCGGAGAGATCCTCGACGCGAGTCATCACCGACCAGCGCACCCCGAACGGATCGAGGATCGACGCGAACCGGTCGCCCGAGACGAAGGTCGTGAGGGGCTCACGGACCGTCGCGCCGGCGGCTTCGGCCTTGGCCACCACCTCGTCGGCGCTGGGGCAGTAAAAGCCCAACGAGTAGCATGCCGCAGGCCCATCGGGCGCGGCGATCAGGCCGTACTCCTCGTTGGGCTCGCCGAGTTGCAGGTGGCCGGTGCCGAAGTCGATGTCGGCGTGCACGACCACGCCGTCGAACTCCGTGGCATCGACCAATCGTGCCCCGAAGACACTGGTGTAGAACTCGATTGCCTGCTTGGCATTCGACACGGCGATGAACGGCGTGAGACTCGTCAGGCCGTGCGGGATGCCGTCGGTGGTGTGTTCGCCGGTGACGCCCGTCGTCGGTTCGGTGGTGGTGTTCTGCTGTGTTGTCATACGTTTCACGGTAGGGATCGTGCGCGGTGCGCGGCTTGTAGATTCGCGACGACTATCATTGACTCATGCCCGTCAGCGGAGCCGACCCCTCCGGCGCCCCAGACTCCCGTGTAACAGACACTGATACACCAGACATGGGCGCCCCGGCCACCGACGCTCCAGACACCCGCGGGGTGCTCTACCCCGCTCGCCTGCCCACCTTCGATCGCGTCGTCGCGCCCGACGACCTCTCGTCGATGGTCGCGTGGTTCTGGATACCCCAGTGGAACCTCGCGCCCGGCCGGACGTCGCGGCAGAACATTCTGCCGTTTCCCGCATGCAACCTCGTCGTCGAAGCTGATGGTGTGCTGATCGTCGGGCCGTCGACTCAGCGCACGCACCGCGATCTGACCGGCTCCGGCTGGGCCGTCGGGGCATTGCTGCGACCGGCGGGCGCTGCCGCGCTCGACGTCTCGCCACGACCACTGCGCGATACCGCGCAACCGTTCCGTGCGCCCGATCTGTTCGAATCGATCTCTGTGGCAATGACTGTCAAGGAACCCGATGTCTCCGACGCCGCATCACGCTTCGCGTCGTGGCTGCGTGAACACTTGACGCCACCCCAGGACTCGGCGCTGCTCGCGAACGAGATGCAGGACCTCATCGCAGCGGATCGCAGCATCGTCCGCGTCGACGACCTCGCACGCGAGATGTCGATGTCTGTACGCACACTGCAGCGCATCGCCGACCGCCACATCGGCCTCTCCCCGTTGGCGGTCATCCGTCGATACCGATTGCAGGAGGCCGCGGAACGACTGCGCGACGACCCGACGATCACCCTCGCCGACGTCGCCGCCGACCTCGCATACACCGATCAGGCGCACTTCTCGGCCGACTTCCGCCAGACCCTCGGCCTACCGCCGGGCGAATACCGTCGCACCGTCGCCGAATCCGGTACGGACTCATGACAGACGCGACGCAAGCCGAGGACATGCTGGCACAGGTCGGTGCCCTCGATCCGGACTCGTCGACCAGAAGCATCGTCACGCACGGCGCGGTGATCGTGCTCAACGGTGATCGTGCGTGGAAGCTCAAACGGCCGGTTCGGTTGCGCTACTTCGACTTCAGCACGCCGGAGCGGCGTCGAGCAGCTCTCGACGCCGAACTCCGGCTCAATCGACGCTTCGCTCCCGGTCTCTACATCGCGGTACACGCGATCCGACGCACCGCGGACGGTTCGCTCTCGTTCGAAGGCGCGGGCGAGGTCGTCGACCACGTCTTGGAGATGACACGCTTCGACGACGATGCGCTGATGGTCACCCACGCACATCCGGGCGGCCTCGACGACGACCTGCTGCAGCGCCTCGCGATGCGCGTCGTCGAACTGCATCGGGGATCCGAGATCAGTGCGGATGCCCGTGGGGCGCAACGATTGCAGGACGTCGTCGACGGAAACCTCGCGAGCATGGCGGCGTTCCCGGACATCATCGAACCCGTTGTGGCACAAGAACTGACCGACAGGATCACCACCCTCATCACCGAGCATCGCGACCTTCTCGACGATCGGGCACGCGGCGGGCGCGTTCGCCACTGTCACGGCGATCTGCATCTCGGGAACGTCGCGATCGTCGACGGCGAGCCGATTCCGTTCGACTGCTTGGAGTTCGACGCGGAGCTCGCCACGACCGACGTCCTCTACGATCTCGCGTTCCTCGTGATGGACCTGTGGGCACGCGGACTGCGTCACGAAGCCAACGTCGTCGTCAACACCTACTTCGATCATGCGACGTTCGATGGTTCTATCGACGACGAGAATGGATTCTGCTTACTGCCGGTACTGCTCGCGGTACGCGCCACGGTGCGTGCACACGTCGCGGCAGCCGAGCACGACGTCGACCGCGCGCACGAATACCTCGCGCTTGCACTGGGTTTCACCGAGTCTGCGCGGCCGCGGCTCGTCGCGATCGGCGGCGGTTCCGGTACCGGGAAGTCGACGATAGCGCGGGCGGTCGGAGGCAGCCTCGATCCAGCGCCTGGCGCTCGCATCCTGCGCACGGACGTGTTGCGCAAACGTCTTGCGGGAGTGGGCATCGCGGACAAGCTACCGCGATCGGCCTACACCGACACGGCTCGCGCCGCGGTGTACACCGAGCTGTTCCGCCTCGCCGAAGCAGACGTGCGCGGCGGAATGAGCGTCATCGCCGACGCCGTGTTCGGTCGAAGCAGTCAGTCGACCGCAATAGCCGACGTCACCGAGTGCGCGGGCGTCGACTTCACCGGCATCTGGCTGGAACTACCTGAGGCCGAGCGCATTTCACGCATCGAGCACCGCGGACTCGACGCCTCCGACGCCGACGCCTCGGTCGCGCGCAGGCAGAGTGCGACGCTCGAACTGCCCGATGAGCGCTGGCGGCGCGTTGAGGCGTCGGGCGGCGTCGAATCGGTCGTCGCAGCGAGCGGGCTGGGCGCTGATCGCGGCTGAGGCCCGCGCCTCGACCAAGCCTCAGTCGCGCAGCGGCTTGACCAGTGGGAACAGGATCGTTTCGCGGATGCCCAGGCCGGTGAGCGCCATCAGCAGGCGATCGATGCCCATGCCGGTGCCCGCCGTCGGGGGCATGCCGTACTCCATGGCGGCGAGGAACTCTTCGTCGAGTCGCATGGCTTCGTCGTCGCCGGCAGCAGCGAGGCGTGCCTGGTCGACAAAGCGCTCACGCTGGATGACCGGATCGACGAGTTCGGAGTAGCCGGTGGCCAGCTCGAAGCCGCGGACGTAGAGGTCCCACTTCTCGACGACGCCCGGCACGCTGCGGTGTGCGCGAACCAGCGGCGACGTCTCGACGGGGAAATCGCGCACGAAGACGGGCTGCGAGAGCTTCTCACCGACCATGTGCTCCCACAGTTCCTCGACGAGCTTCCCGTGACCGTAACCCTTGTCCTTGGGCACCTCGAGGCCGACGCGGGCGGCGATGGCGAGCAGCTCGTCGACGCTGGTCCCGGGATGTTCCGGGCCGCCGTCGGGAACGATCTCCTGGCCGAGCGCCTCCGAGAGCGACGGGTACATCTCCAACGAGGTCCACTCGCCGGAGAGGTCGTAGGTGGTGCCGTCCGGCATTTCCGGCATGAGCGTGCCGATCGCGCCGAGTGCCACCTCCTGGATGATCTCGCGGGTCATCGTCGCGGCGTCGTCGTAGGTGCCGTAGGCCTGGTAGGTCTCGAGCATCGCGAATTCGGGCGAATGGGTGGAGTCGGCGCCCTCGTTGCGGAAGTTGCGGTTGATCTCGAAGACGCGCTCGATTCCGCCGACCACCGCGCGCTTGAGGAACAGTTCCGGCGCGATACGCAGGTAAAGGTCGATGTCGAAGGCGTTGGAGTGCGTCACGAACGGCCGTGCCGCCGCGCCGCCGTGCAGCGTCTGCAGCATCGGGGTCTCGACCTCGAGGAATCCTCGGGTGACGAGTGCCTTGCGCAGCTCGGCGATCACCGAGATACGGGTCCGCGCAGTCTCACGCGCTTCCGGACGCATGACGAGGTCGACGTAGCGCTGACGGACGCGCGTCTCCTCGTTCATCTCCTTGTGCGCAACCGGCAACGGACGCAACGACTTCGACGCCATCGCCCACTCATCGGCCATCACCGACAGTTCGCCGGTACGCGAGCTGATGACCTCACCGTGGACGTAGACGATGTCGCCGAGGTCGACGTCGGACTTCCATCGCGCGAGCGACTCCTCGCCGACCCCGTTGAAGCTGATCATGGCCTGGAGCTGGGTACCGTCGCCCTCCTGCAGCGTGGCAAAGCACAGCTTGCCCTTGTTGCGCAGGAAGATCACGCGCCCGGCGACGCCGACGATCGTGCCAGTCTCGGTGCCCGCCTCGAGGTCGGGGTGTGCCTCGCGGATCTCGGCGAGGCTGTGCGTGCGGCCGATCGACACCGGGTAGGCCTCGCGTCCCTCGTCGAGGATGCGGTCGCGCTTCTCCCGACGGATACGCAGTTGCTCGGGCGTCTGGTCGTCGTTGTCGCCAGCCGTTGTCGTTGCAGCCTTATTCGCGGAGGTCAGGGGTTCGCTCACACCTCGAAGACTATCGGCCGGGGTGGGATCGGGGAAAATCGCCGTGCTGGTGGATGTCAGTGCGCGGAGAAGACTGCCAGTTCGCCCGCGCTGATCTGGCCGTTGATGCCGTCGCGGCGCAGGCCGCGGAATCCGCCGACGACGAAGACAGTGCCACTGACGCCGCGTGCCTGCAGGTGCCAGGCGAGCCACTCCGCCTCGTGGCCGTCGTCGCTCACGAGGACCCAGCGCCGATCGGCGGTTGCGGTGCGCAGCGAGGTCGGTGAGCCGGGAGTCAGCAGGTCGAGCACCTCAGCGGCGTCGACGGCCAGCGCCCCGAGCAGCGCACCGTTGAGTCGGCGCTTGCGGTGACTGCGGATGTCGACCGGCACTGCTCCGGCGGCGATGGCGTCACGGTAGGCCGTGGGCTGAAGCGAGAGCGGAACGTCGGGGACGGCCTGTGTGACGGGTGCCTGCGCGAAGGCGTGGACCTGGACCGGTGCGTTGACCAGCGATGCATTGATGAGCGACGGGGCAGTCATGAGAGATACCTCGGTGGTGATCGAAACGAGCGGGGGCATCGACGAAGGGCGGCCGCATGAAGCGGACTCAGCCCTGACAACACTCCTGACAGCTCTTGATCACGGCGACAAGTTTGCCACAGTGCACGGCTACGGGCCAGGTCTGCGGGAGTTTCGTGCTCGCGGTGCGCAAAAAGACATTCGACGCCGCGCTGGGCGTGCCAGGTCAGCGGGTCCCGCGCCCACGGCCCTGCTGTTTGGCCCGCTCGGACACCAGGCGTAGCCCCTCGAGGGTCAGATACGAGTGGTGGGTGGTGAGCGTGCGGCTCTCCGGGTAGATCAGCGGCGCCAGCGACCCGGTGGCCACAACCGTCAGATCCCGGCCGTCGAAGCCGGCGACGGTGTCGCGCACCCTGTCGACGAGCCCGTCGACCTGCCCGGCGAATCCGTACAGGATGCCTGACTGCAGCGCTTCGACAGTGTTCTTGCCCAACACGCTGCGCGGGGGCATGAGTTCGACGCGGCGCACGGTCACCGTGTGCTCGGCGAGCGCCTCGACGCCGAGGTTCACTCCCGGCGCGATGGCGCCGCCGAGGAACTCGCCCTTCGCCGACACCGCGTCGACAACTGTCGCCGTGCCGAATGCGACGACGATGCACGGTCCGCCGTAGATATGCTGCGCGGCAAGACAATTGGCGACACGATCGGTGCCGACCTCTTTGGGATTGTCGACGAGCAGCGGGACCCCGGTGCGGACACCCGGTTCGAGGAGAACGTGATGGACGCCGTCGCAGTAGCGCGAGACCATGACGCGCAGTTCTCGCAGCAACGCCGGCACCGTCGACAACGCTGCCACGCCGGTGATCTGCTCGATGTCGTCGCCGAGTAGCCCGCGGATCGCCATCGCGAGTTCGTCGGCGGTCAGGTGCGGGTCGGTGTGAATCCGCCAGTCCCGCACGAGAGTGGCGTGTTCACCCGACCCCGCGAACACCCCGAGATGGATGTTCGTGTTCCCGACCTCGACAACGAGCAGCATCGACGACCTACACCGTCGAATCGGCGAAGTCGGTTCGCGCCGAGCCAGTTTCAGGGTGGCGCGGGTCGAGGAGTCCCGAACCCTCTGACGCGTGCGCGGGATCTGTACCGTTCTCGACGACGCGGTTGGCCTCGTCGACGAAAACCACGTGCGGGCTGTATGCACGCACCTCCGCTTCGTCGAGGATGCCGTAGGCGATGATGATCACCAGATCGCCGGGATGAACGAGATGCGCTGCCGCGCCGTTGATCCCGATGACGCCGGTACCGCGGTCGCCCGCGATCGCGTAGGTCTCGAGACGGGCGCCGTTGGTGATGTCGACGATGGTGACCTGTTCACCTTCGAGTAGGTCCGCGGCGTCGAGCAGGTCGGCGTCGATGGTCACCGACCCGACGTAGTGCAGATCGGCCTGAGTGACGGTCGCCCGATGGATCTTCGACGTCATCATGGTGCGAAACATGCTGTCATTCCTCTGTGTTGGCGTGCATTGCGGGCGGGCTGCAGAGTCTGTGGGGGCGTGATCTCGACAAGCTCGATCAGCGGAGAGCGGCGCACGATCAGCGAGGAGCGGCGCACGATCGGCGAGGGGCGGCGCATCCTTGGCCCGCTGGTCGAGCGGGCGCGAGCGAAGCGAGCACCCGAGTCGAGACCACCCTCCGCCGCTGGTTGGGTGATCTCGACAAGCTCGATCAGCGGGGAGCCGCGCTCGATCAGCGAGTGGTGGCGCTCGATCGGCGCGGGAGTGATCTCGACAAGCTCGACCGGCGAGGAGCGGCGCTCGATCAGCGCGGGGCGGTGCGGGTCAGTACGCATCGGGGTTCCCGATGTCCTCGGGCTCGATGCCGATCGACACGCCGACGTTGTCGATCAGCCGCGCCGCGCCGAGGCGGGCGGCGACCAGCAGGCGTCCGTCGCCCTTGTCGGGTGCTTCGCCGAGGGCGCGGTCGCGCAGCGCGAGGTAGTCGAGTTCGATCTCCGGCGACGTCGCCAGAACCGCCTGTGCGGCAGCGAGAATCGCATCCTTGCCGCCGGGAGCGGCGTGCGCGCCGGCGGTGAGCGCCGCAGACAGCGTGGTGGCGACCTCACGCTGCTCCGGTGTCAGGTAGCGGTTACGCGACGACAACGCCAGGCCGTCGGCCTCGCGCACCGTCGGCACCCCGACGATGTCGACGTCGAGGTTCAGGTCGGCCACCATCTGTGCGATCAAGACCAACTGCTGGTAGTCCTTCTCCCCGAAGAACGCGGCGTGCGGTGACGCGATGTTGAGGAGTTTGCACACCACGGTCAGCATTCCCGCGAAGTGTCCCGGGCGCACGGCACCGTCGAGGATGTCGCCTGCCGGCCCCGGCACGATCGTGGTCCGCGGCCCCAGGGGGTACATGTCGTCGACGGTCGGTGCAAACACCAATTCCACACCGGCGGAACGCAACAGCTCGATGTCGTCGTCGAACGTCCGCGGGTAGGCGTCGAGATCTTCGTTCTCGCCGAACTGCAGTGGGTTGACGAAGATCGAGACGATGACCACCACGTTGCCGACGCTCTTGGCGGCGTCGATCAACTGCAGGTGACCCGCGTGCAGCGCACCCATCGTCGGTACCAACGCCACGCGCTTACCCGCGCGACGCAGCGCCTGACTGACCCGGTGCAGTGTGGCGGGGTCGCGATGCACCGTCAGTTCACCTCGGGCGTAGGCGTCTGGACTCAGCGGCGCGGTCATCGTTCTCCTCCTACACAGCTCGAAAGGCCGTGCATCACAACATCTGTCGGCATCTGTTCGGGTTCACTCACTGCTCCAATACGTCGAGGAGCGGTGCGGGTGCGTCGGTGTACGCGGCTGCCCGACGCGCAAGGATGCGATACGCCTCGGCGATCGCATCCGGTCGATGGCCGCCGGGTAGTGCGCGGAGAGCGTCGAGGTGGTCTGCGACGGCCTGCGCGTCGCCTCGGGCGACGGGCCCTGTCAACGCGGCGGGGCCGAGATCGAGCACATTGTGGAGGGCCGCGGTGAGAAGCGGCGCGAGGATGCGTTCGGCCAACCGTTCCGAGGATCCGTCGACGGTCGCCGCGTCCCGACCGGACTCCCCCGCGCCGCCCTCGATGGCCGCGTTCATCGCCACGACCGCATCGCTGACGAGTGCGACGAGATGATTAGCACCGTGCGCGAGTGCGGCGTGATAGAGCGTGCGGTCGGCCTCGGCGATCCGGACGGGCTCACCGCCCATCTCGAGCACAAGGGCCGACGCTATCGCGAGACCCACCTCGTCGGCAGCGGTGACGCCAAAGCACGCCTGCGGCAGCCGGGCGGTGTCGTCGTCGGTTCCGACGAACGTCATCGCGGGATGAATGGCGAGCGGAAGCGCCCCGAACGCGGTGAGGGGCGCCAGGATGTCGACGCCGTGCGCGCCCGCTGTGTGTACGACGAGCGTCCGAGGACGCAGCCGCCCGCTGTCCACGATCTCGGCGACGACGTCGGAGATGCGGTCGTCGGGTACCGCGATGATCAGGAGCTCCGAGCGTGCGACGACGTCGGGAAGGTCGAGGATCTGCGATTCGGGAAGGCGCTGCGCGGCGCGGCGTCGAGAGTGCGGCGACCGCGCCACAACCGCTCCGACCACGTGGCCTGCGCGTTCGAGTGCCTCGCCGAGTGCGGTTCCGACACGTCCCGCCGAAATGATGCCGATGGTCAGGCGCGCGGGTGTCGGCAGATTGCTCACGCCTGCGAATTCGGCGGAGAAAGATCCGGAATGGCCTGCTCGCCCCGCGTCGCGGGGTGGCTGATTCGACACGGCGGGATCGCCGTTCGGTGAGGTCACCGGTGTCCTCCCAGATCGTTCCAGTCCCAACTGCAGCGTGGGTACCGGACGTGCACCGCAATGCTAGGCGCTCGACGCATCGTCGGGCCAATGCCTGTGAGACGGGTCACCCGAGAGGACCGGTCAGAAGGGTGCCGGGCTGTGAGAAGTCAGTCTTCGCGACGGCGACGTCCGCCGCCGCTACCGCCGGAAGTCTGGCGAAGCTGATTGAGCAGCTCCGCGACCGGCAGCCCCGCTGTGTGCGCGGCGTCGTGGTCGTCGTCTTCCTCACGGCGTCGTCGGCCACCGCTGTAGCCGGCACGCGCACCGTCGTCGCCGGTCTCGTGACGCCCCGCCGTGGTGTCGGTGGCATCGGGGGTGTCGGTGTCTCCGGACTCCGGTGCGGGTGAGGTTGCCGCGTCGGCCGCCTGGGTGTCGTGCTCCGGCGCCTCGACGGTCTCGGCAGCAGGGGCCGTCTCCGCAGTGGGGACATAGAATCCGCCGGAGAACGGCGACGCCGAGGTCGGTTCTGCGGGCGGAGGCGTCTCGTCGAATCCCGACGTGTAGGGCGCGCGCGGCTGTTCGTCGACGACGTCGACGACCACCTCTTCAACCCCGAACTCTTGAACGGGTTGCGCCACAAGCGTCTCGTCGACGGCCCGTGCCTCGACTTCTTCGGCGCGGACGTCCTCGACGGCTACGTCCTCGACGGCTTCGACGGCGACTTCGTCGGCGCGGATGTCGTCGAGCGGAACCTCGGTGGCGATGCGGCCGGAGATGGGGGCGTCACCCGGAATGACCGGAAGCACTTCCGTCATCTCGTTGGGATCGACATCAGACCCGAAGCGTCGCGGAGCGTCGAACGGGCGGGAGTCGCGTCGTCGATGCTCGGCGCCCGGGGCGGTCTGCTCGAAATCGCGGGCGGCAACAGCGCCGTCGTCGTGAGCGGTGTAGTCGGTCTGGCCGTAGCCGCCCGGGTAGCCCGCCCCGCTGCCGTAGCCGCCGGCCTGGGGATCGGAGTGACCCGGCTGCGCTCCGAGACCGCCGAGACCCGAGGCCAGCTCGCGCAGCTTCTCGCTGGGAAGCGCCGCTCGCTGGTCGGGTAGCGACTCGCCCAGCAGCATCTCCAGGCTCGACCGCAGAGCGAGTACCTGCGCCTTGAGTTCTGCCAGCTCGACACCGGCCTCGTCGCTGATCTCCTTGCGGATCGTCGATTCGACGTCGAGCTCGTACTGCCTGCGCGCGGCGATCTCGCGCTCGAGTTGCAACTCGTACACCAGTCGCAGATCGCGGCTCTTGCTCTCGGCGCTTTCGGCCTGTCTGCGGTAGCGAGTGACAAGGATCGCCGCGATCACAGCGGCCCACAGCGCCGCGATCACCGCCAGCGATCCGAGCACCGAGATCTGATCGGCGAAGAGCATCAACACGCTGGCCACCACGGCCAGCACGATCAGGAGACCCACCAACCACTGCCCGACGCGACCGGAGCGGCGTGTGTCGGCGGCACGGCCAGTCGAGGTCGTCATGATCGTGAACTTACCCTCTGACGGCCCGCGCGACCGCCAGGCTGGTGCGGAGAGTCACGATTGGCCTCATAAAATCCCATCACAGAGGGGGTCACGCGGGCCCGGGATGACCGTCTGCCCGCGGCTGCGTCGGCTGGTCGGTCGGGTCGTCGGGTGCCCGGCAGCAGTACTCGAGCCACAGCGCCGCGACGACGAGCACGAGCCCGCCGAAGGCGCCGACGATCGCACCGGGTCTGTCATGCTCGGCAGCATTCACGCCGTGCTGACTCCACAGGAACACCAGCATCCCCACCCATACGCCGACGGCCACGGCACCCAGGATCGCCGACGCCTTGGCCAGTGCGAGGACACGCGCTGCGGTCAGCGGGTGCAGCTGCCCGCGTGCACGACCCACCTGACGGTCGGCGACACGTGCGCGCACCACGAATGCCATCGCCGTCTCGATCGCGGCGAGCACGTAGAGGACGATTCCCGCCAGCAGCGGCAGCGGGGGCAGTGCCGAGTAGTTGTAGCGCACCAGAATCCACGAGATCACCGCGACAAAGACCGCAATGATCAGCAGATCACGTGGCCGGGTCGGACCAAGGCCGGGTTCGTCGGACTCCGGTGGCGTCGACGGCTGCGGGGTTGTCACCGCGCCACCTCACTCCCGGGTCGGCCCGGCTGCGAACCTCCCGGGCGCACGTACAGTCGGTGCACGCCTGCGCGTTCACTCGCGGGTAGTGCCGCGACCAGGTCGACCACCGACCGGACACCGTCGGGCGTCCACAGCGTCGCGTCGGGTTCGATCTCCAGCCACGGCACGAGCACGAAGGCACGGTCGGCGGCTCGCGGATGCGGCAGCGTCAGCACGTCGTCGTCACTGATGATCGGCTGCCCGTCGGCGTCGGTCGCACAGATCACGTCGACGTCGAGAGTTCTTGGGCCCCAACGGATGTCTCGGGTCCGGTCAGCAGCGCGCTCGAGTTCGAAGCCACGCTCCAACCAGTCACGCGCAGAGATCGGGGCGTCGACGATGAGCGTGATGTTGTAGAAGTCGGGTTGTTCGACGCCGCCCCACGGGGCCGTCGAATAGATGCTCGACGCCGCGACGAGGTTGTCGGCGAATGCGTCGACAACCTCACCGAGCCGGGCCACTCGGTCGCCGAGATTGGTACCGGCGGACAACACGGCGCGCGTCATCTCGCACCACCCGCCGATTTGCGGGAGCGTCGGGTCACGACGGCGACGTCGGCGAAATCCAGCGGGATCGGCGCGGACGGCTTGTGCACCACCACTTCGCACGCGTGAATGCGGTCGTCGAGCATGACCTTCTCGGCGATCTCCCCGCCGACAGCCTCGATCAGATTGCGGGGGTCACCGGCGACGACGTCGTGGACCTGCTGTGCGAGCGACCCGTAGTCGATGGTGTCGGCCAGATCGTCCGACGCCGCGGCGGCCCGCAAGTCGGCCCACAGCGTGACGTCGATGATGAAGTCCTGCCCGTCGCGGCGTTCGTGGTCGAAGACGCCGTGGTTGCCGCGCACCCGCAGTCCGCGCAGTTCGATGCGGTCAGCCATCTCGATGCTCCCGCCGGACGGTATGCCGGTCACGCCCACCCGAACGCCACGCCGCGGCGACGGTCACCGCATCCCGGTTGGCCGCGACGTCGTGGACCCGAACTCCCCACGCGCCCTGCACCGCGGCGAGCGCGCTGATCGACGCCGTCGCGATCTCGCGTCCCTCCGGTTCACGATCGTGGCCGTCGGCGGCGAGCAGCGTGCCGAGGAAACGCTTGCGCGACGCCCCGACGAGCACCGGAAAACCGAGATCGACCAGCGTCGGCAACGCGTTGAGCAGCGCCCAATTGTGTTGTGCTGTCTTGGCGAATCCCAGCCCGGGATCGAGGATGATGTTGTCGGGATCGACCCCGACGTCGACAGCGGCGTCGACCTGGCCGAGGAGCTCACGACTGACCTCTGCGACCACGTCGCGGTACCCGCCCGTGTCGTCGACCCGGTGCGTGAATCGTCGACCGGCATCCGATTCGGCTGCCGCGGGACGCCAGTGCATCAGAATCCAGGGCAGTCCGGCGTCGGCGAGAAGCGCTGCCATGCCCGGATCGGCGCGACCCCCCGACACGTCGTTGACGATCGTCGCCCCGGCCTCGATGGCGGCCGACGCCACGCCTGCGCGCATCGTGTCGACCGAGACCTGTGCACCCTCGGCAGCGAGTGCGGCGATCACCGGAACCACCCGCTTGATCTCGACGGACTCGTCGACGCGTACCGCACCCGGGCGGGTCGATTCGCCCCCGACGTCGATGATGTCGGCGCCGTCGGCGAGCAGACGAAAACCGTGTTCGACGGCGCGCTCGGCGTCGAGGTAGCGACCACCGTCGGAGAATGAGTCGGCGGTGACGTTGACGACGCCCATCACCTTTGTGCGCGCGTCATCGGCCGTGTCGACGGCGACCGGGTGAGCGGTCACCGGGTGATGAGGTCGAGTGCCTCGCCGCGCGAAACGGCGCTGGTCTTGAAGATGCCGCGCACCGCGGACGTCGTCGTGCGAGCGCCCGGCTTGCGGATGCCGCGCATCGCCATGCACAGGTGTTCGGCTTCGATCACCACGATCACGCCACGTGGATTGAGCCGCTCCACCAGAGCATCGGCGATCTGGCTGGTCAATCGCTCCTGCACCTGCGGACGCTTGGCGAAGAGGTCGACGACGCGCGCCAACTTCGACAGTCCGGTCACCTGGCCCGATGGGCCGGGAATGTAGCCGACATGGGCGACACCGTGGAACGACACGAGGTGGTGCTCGCACGTCGAGTACATCGGGATGTCTTTGACCAGCACCAACTCGTCGTGGTCCTCGTCGAAGATGGTCGCGAGTACCTCCGACGGGTCGGTGTAGAGCCCGGCGAACATCTCGCGGTACGCGTTGGCCACGCGGGTCGGCGTGCGTCGCAGCCCCTCGCGGTCGGGGTCTTCGCCGACCGCGATCAGCAACTCCCGGACGGCAGCTTCGGCGCGCTCCTGGTCGAAGAAGCGCCCCTCTCCGGTCGATAGTTCGCGCGACGCGCCGTCGTGAGTCGCGATGTCGTGACCCTCGCTGATTGTCATCGATCCGACCCTCAGGCTCCGTCTCCGTGTGAACGATTGTCCCCGTGTGAACGATTGTCCCCGTGTGAACCGCTGTCGCCGGAGTCATCACGATGCTGCCCACCGTTGTGGCCCGCACCGTTCTGACCGCCGTACGAGCCGTTGCCATAGCCATACCCGTTGGGCTGATTTCCGTTGGCGCCGTTCGGGTTTCCGTTCTGCGGATATCCCTGCGTCTGCGGATACCCGTGCGACTGCGGATCTCCCTGCGACTGGGGCGGCCAACCCGGCGCCGACCAGTCACGCGGGGCGCCGTAGTCGGGTCGGGTTCCGCCGCCCTGCGGGCCCTGCGGGTAGGGCTGCTGCGGGTAGGGCTGCCCGTAGCTCTGACCTGGATAGGAACCCGGACCTTGAGGCGTTCCGTAGCAGGGCTGCTGCCCACCGGGGTAACCGGACGGCGAGCCCGGTGCACTGCCGGCACCGACGGGTTCGCGCACCGGCTCCGGCGGAGGCGGAGGCCACGGCTCGCCACGTTCGATGGCCCTCTCGCCGGGGGTCTTCACCGGGGGCTTGTCGCTCGGGGTGCGCTCGCCGAACTCGTTGAACGTCGTGATTCGCGGACGCTTCTCGACGTCGGAAAGGATGCTCTCGAGATCCTTGCGGGTCAGCGTCTCCTTCTCAAGGAGTTCGCTGGCGAGCACGTCGAGGGTGTCGCGGTACTCGGACAGAATCGCCCACGCCTCGGTGTGCGCGGCCTCGATCAGTCGGCGCACCTCGTCGTCGATTTCGCTCGCGACCTCGGCGGAGTAGTCACTCTGCGCGCCCATGCTGCGGCCGAGGAACGGATCGCCCTGCTCCTGCCCGTAGCGCACAGCGCCGAGCTTGGCGCTCATGCCGTATTCGGTGACCATCGCGCGTGCGATCTTGGTCGCCTGGTCGATGTCCGACGACGCGCCGGTCGTCGGCTCGTGGAAGACCAATTCCTCCGATGCGCGTCCGCCCATGGCCATCACCAGACGAGCGATCATCTCCGAGCGCGTCATCAGGTCTTTGTCCTGCTCGGGCACGGCGAGCGCGTGACCGCCCGTTCGTCCACGCGCGAGGATCGTCACCTTGTAGATCGGGTCGAGATCGGGCATCGCCCACGCGGCGAGCGTGTGACCACTTTCGTGGTACGCGACAACCTTCTTCTCGTGTTCGCTGATGATCCGGCTCTTGCGACGCGGTCCGCCGATGACACGGTCGACCGCCTCCTCGAGCATCTCCGCCGTGATGACCGTCTTGTTCTCGCGTGCGGCGAGCAGTGCGGCCTCGTTGACGACGTTGGCGAGGTCGGCGCCCGACATTCCTGGCGTGCGCTTGGCCAAACCGTCGAGGTCGGCGTCTTCTGCGATGGGCTTGCCCTTGGCATGCACCTTGAGGATTGCCCGACGACCGGCGATGTCGGGGTTGCCGACGGGGATCTGCCGGTCGAAACGTCCCGGACGCAGCAGCGCAGGGTCGAGGATGTCGGGACGGTTGGTCGCTGCGATCAGGATCACGCCCGAGCGGTCGCCGAAGCCGTCCATCTCCACGAGCAACTGGTTCAACGTCTGCTCGCGCTCGTCGTGACCACCGCCGAGACCGGCACCACGCTGACGGCCGACGGCGTCGATCTCGTCGACGAAGATGATGCACGGGCTGTTGTTCTTGGCCTGCTCGAACAGATCGCGCACACGCGACGCACCGACACCGACGAACATCTCGACGAAGTCAGAACCGGAAATGGTGAAGAACGGCACGCCCGCCTCGCCAGCGACTGCCCGCGCCAGCAGGGTCTTACCGGTACCGGGCGGACCGTAGAGCAGCACGCCGCGGGGAATCTTGGCGCCGAGCGCCTGGTAGCGCGCCGGGTTCTGCAGGAAGTCCTTGATCTCGTACAACTCTTCGACGGCCTCGTCGGCACCCGCGACGTCGGCGAAGGTGGTCTTGGGCATGTCCTTGGACAACTGCTTGGCCTTGGACTTGCCGAAGCCCATCACGCCGCCCTTGCCGCCACCCTGCATGCGGTTCATGACGAAGAAGAAGAGCCCGAACAAGAGCAGCATCGGCAGCAGGAAGATCATGATCTGCCAGAACACCGACTGCTGCGTCACGTTGGTCTGGTAGCCGGCCCCGGTCGACTTGACCGAGTCGAAGACCTGCTCACCCGCCGAAGCCGGGTACTTGGTCGAGATCTTCGTGACGTCCTTGCCGTCGACCTTGATTGCATCCTTGGTCTCGATCCGCAACTGCTGTTCGCGATCATCGATCTGGACGAACTTGGTGTTCTTGGTGTTGAGCTGTGTCAACGCGACAGAGGTGTCGACCCCGGTGTAGCCGCGATCGCCATCGCGCATCGCGCTCCAGCCCCACAGGGCGAGCACAAGCACCGCGAGTATCGCGAGGTTACGGAAGACTGTCTTTCGGTTCATGCGCATTGGTGGAGGTCCAGGCCACGTGTTGGGCCGCCCGGCGCCGTTACCACTGTCCTTCCCATCGGTTCGTGAACGATGTGAACGCCACCCAAGGGTTCGGTCGTACACATTGAGGCTACCGGTCAACGATCACGCAGGTGAAACCGTTCCCTGTTTGTCTGCGTGGCTTCGCCACGCGCTGTTTGCGCCCTCAGCGCCACTCTTCGTCGTCACCGGCAACGTCGCTACGCTCCTCGCCGGCCCTCCTGCATCGCGGCGCGCGCAAACAGGGTTTGTCTGCGTGCGGGCTCCGCCCGCGCTGTTTGCGCCCTCAGCGCCACTCTTCTCGTCGTCACCGGCCCCGTCGCTGCGCTCCTCGCCGGCTCCTCCTGCATCGCGGCGCGCGCAAACAGGGTTTGTCTGCGTGCGGGCTCGGCAACGTCGCTCCGCTCCTCGCCGGCTCCTCCTGCATCGCAGCGCGCGCAAACAGGGTCCTGGGTGCTAGTTCTCGTAGACCGAGGCGCGCAGGCGACCGATGAAGGGGAGGTCGCGGTAGCGCTCGGCATAGTCGAGGCCATAGCCGACGACGAACTCGTTCGGGATGTCGAAGCCGACATCGGCGACGTCGACGGGCGAACGGACGGCCTCCGGCTTGCGCAGCAGCGTGCACACCGCCAGCGACCGCGGCTGGCGGGTGGCGAGGTTCTTCATCAGCCACGACAGCGTCAGACCCGAGTCGATGATGTCCTCGACGATGAGCACGTCACGGCCCGCGATATCGCGATCGAGATCCTTGAGGATGCGCACCACGCCCGACGACGACGTCGCCGACCCGTAGCTCGACACAGCCATGAACTCCATCTGCGACGGGATCGGCAGTGCGCGGGCGAAATCGGTCATGAACATGATCGCGCCCTTCAGGACGCCGATCAGGACCAGATCGTCCTGCAGGTCCGTGTAGCGCTGCACCACCGACTGGGCCAGCTCCGCGGTCCGCGCCTTGATCTGTTCCTCCGTAATGAGGACTGCTTCGATGTCGTCGCCGTAGTGGTGCTCGATCTCGATCTCGGAATGCACGGATACCAGCTTGACACGTCCGCCGAACCGGGCGAAGCCCGCGGTGCCATCTACTGCGCCTGCACGCGATTGCCACCTACAGAAAATGTCGTCCGATAACAGGACAAATCTATTACAAGAGAATAACGGATCGAAACATGCGTCACCCACGGTTCGCGTTCAGCCCGCGCTCCGAGAAAAGAAGTCACTATCTATTCTTGAGCCTCACCGTGATCGGCATCACACAACACGAAGCTCGGCATTTCTGAGAATCACACGACGGCGTAATCGCCGATGACAAGCAGACTCAACGTCGGATCAAGGACGAGGACGACAATGAACCAACAGCGGCGACACCACACCCAGCCACCCTCTCGACTAGCACCTTCGCTTAGCGAAATATACGCGCCGACAGAGTATTTGATACGTGCGATTGCAATCTTCGCCGCCGCAGCGCTCGCGATCCCCCTGCTGCACGCGACCGCCCACGCTGCGCCGTCGTCGGACTCGGTGCACTACCGACTCTCCGGCCGGCCAAGTTCGCTGAGCATCTCCGTGGCAGACGGAACGATAGCCCGCGAGGGCTCTGACCTGGTCATCAAGAATGGCGCGGGAAAGTCCCTTTTCCGCATGGCTTTGTGGTATCGGGACGAATATCTCGAATTCCCCATCGACGCGCAAGTGACTCCGACATCCGCGACATTGGTCCCGTCCAAAGACAAACTGCGTGCACATCTCGTCGATCCGGTACATGTGAACGCGATGCGCGCCGTCGCCGCCAAGGCAACACCACAGAAGCAGACGAAGCAGACAAAGCAACAACGCGACGACGAGGCGTTGACGCGATTCAACGGCCAGTTGTCGGCCGGAATGACCATTTCTTCTCTGGTCGGACTCACCGTCGGCGCAATTATCGGGGGCGCGATCGGGTGCGCGATCGGAGCCGTTGCCGCAGGAATCGGGTGCATCTTCCCGGGCATAGAGATCGGTGCGACGCTCGGCTCGATCGTCGGAATCATCCTCGGCGGGGGTGGGACGCTGATCCTCTCGGCAATCCAGTACTTCCAGACGATCAACTCACCCGTCTAGATCAACTGGTGCGATCCTTCCGCGGTGACCCGGCCACGATTCGCTGGCCGGGTCATCGCGGAAGACGCGTCACCCTCATCCCATCGGCTGTCCGTTCGACCGCCAGCCGGTGATCTGGCGTTCCGCCGATCGCCACCTGGCCAGGCCGAACGCCCCGGAGTAGCTCATCGACGGCCTCGATCACCCGCGTCGTGGGTTCTGTCGCACCGACCTCCCGCAGCCAGCGCCGCACGACCCTGGTCCGCACCGCGTCGGGAAGGTCGGCGACCGACGCGACGTCGAGTTCGGCGTGCTCGCCGATCCGCGACGACGTCGAGTAGATCTCATCCGCAACGTCGTCGAGAGCATCGACGTCGGCCTGCAGCGCAGTGGCGGTGCGCGCCAGCGCCTCGACGACCCCGCCGTGCAGGACGTCGTCGAGCAACGGGATCACCTCGGCTCGCAACCGAACGCGTGTGAATCGCGGGTCGCGGTTGTGGGGGTCGGCGTGCGCGGGCAACGCCAGCTCGGTGCATGCGCCGACGGTCTGCGAACGACGAACACCCAGCAGCGGCCGACCCCACGGCTCACGCCACGCACGCATACCCGCGAGCGATCGCGCGCCCGACCCCCTCCCGAGGCCGAGCAATACCGTCTCGGCCTGGTCGTCCATGGTGTGGGCCAGCAGCACGGGCATTCCGTCGCGAGCGGCGTCGAGTGCCGCGTACCGGGCTTCACGCGCAGCGGCCTCCATGCCACCGGCTGTGCCGACGCTCACCCGCAGGATCTCCGCAGACGCACCAAGTCCCGTTGCAGTCCGCGCCGCATTGGCCGCAACCGCATCCGAGCCGGGCTGTAGTGCATGGTCGACGATGAGCGCGCGAACCGTCAGCCCCGCGCGGAGCGCTCCGGCGGTGAGCGCCAACGAGTCCGGCCCGCCGGACAACCCGACGCACACCTCAGTGCGCCCGGGCAGGTGAGCGGTCGCGAAATCTGCGACCGCGCGGGTCACAGCACGCGTGCAATCCATCGCGACGGCTCGTCGATCTCGTCCGGTCGGGGCAGCGTCTCCGCATTGGTCCAGATGGTGTTGAAACGCTCCATACCGACGGTCCCGACGACCTCGTCGACGAAGGCCTTACCCCGAATGTATTGCGCCAGTTTGGCATCCATACCGATCAACGCTCTGATGATGCGCTGCACGGGATTTCGCGGTGCTGTGCGTCGTTTGTCGAACGATGCGCGGATCTGCTCGACGGTCGGAACCTGCGCTGGGCCAACGGCATCCATCACGTGGTCGGCATGCCCCTCGAGGAGGGTGCCGAGCATCATCATGCGCGTGAACGCCTCGTATTGCTCGGGCGTCTGCAACATCTGCATCACACCGATGACGCCCTTTTCCCGCTTGGCACCACCTCGTACAGCCGAATTGATCCGTGCAACAACATCTGTCACCGATTCGCCCGCATCGGAGGTCAGTACTGCGATGTTGTCGAGCATGTACTGACGCAGCCAGGGGTTTGCGGAGAACTGCACGCGGTGGGTCACCTCGTGCAGACACACCCACAGACGGAAATCCGACGGCACGACGCGCAGACTGCGCTCCACCGCAATGATGTTCGGCGTCACCAGCATGAGCACGCCGGGATTCTGGGGCCCGCTCGAATCCGAGCCACTCGGCGTGAACGGGTCGTACTGCCCGAGGATGGCGCCGGCGAGAAACGCGAGGAGACCACCTGCCTGCAGGCCGCCGACCTTCCCCGACAGTCCGCCACCGGACTCGTCGCCGTCACCGTCGAGCATCGATCGCATCGATTGCGACGCGGCGTCGACCCAACCGCGCCGATCGACCACGAGCGCACTCGGAACGCGCAGCCCGTCGGCGAGTCCGGTGACCTCGCGCACCGGCCCCTCCGCGCGCACCGCGGCGTCGGCCAGTTCGGCCTGCGCGGCGTCGAGCGTGTACTCGGTGACCTTCGGTCCAGGGCGCACCAGCCGTTTTCCGACCGTCGCGGCAAGCGACCAATCGATGCGCGCGCCGATCGACTCGCCGCGCTCATCCCGCTGGTCGGCCTCCGCCCGCTGGTCGAGCTCACCCCGCTGGTCGAGCTCACCCCGCTGGTCGGCCTCCGCCCGCTGGTCGAGCTTGTCGAGACCACTTCCCACGTCGTCGGTCGGCTCGGTCATCGGCACCCGCACTCCCTCAACTTGCCCGCGACGTTGTCGAGGGCCGGCCGCGCGTCCGCGGGAGAGGTGCCTCCCGAGATCAACGCGAACGACAGCACCCGACCGTCGACCGTCTGAACTATGCCGGTCAACGAACTGACGCCGGTCAATGTTCCGGTCTTCGCACGCACCCAACCTGCGCCGGGGTTCTCGCCGACGGTGAATCGGTCGGCGAGTGTTCCGGTGCCGCCGGCAACCGGCAGTCCGTCGAGCATCGGGCGGATCTTGGAGTCGATCGTCTGGTCGCTGCCGGTGGGTCCGCTCGCCGCTGCCATCAGCTTGTCGAGGAGCGCGGCGGGTACCAGGTTGCGGTACGACAGCCCCGACGTATCGCGCAGCGTCACGTTCGAGACGTCGAACTTGTTGTCGGCGAGCGTCTGCTTGACCGCCGACGTACCGCCCGCGAGTGTCGCGGGCCCGCCGCGTGCGACGGACAGTTCGACGCCGAGCGCTTCGGCGAGCACATTGTCGGAGTAGCGGAGCATGTCGTTGACCCTGGTGACCAGTGGAGCCGAGCGGACAGTCGCGATGGTCCGCGCACCGGCGGGAGCGGTGACATTCGTAACCGGGGCGTCGACGTCGAGCGCCTCGGCAAGTTGCTCTCCCGCGGTGATCGCCGGGTTGTCGACGCGCGGCGAGTATTCGTTGAGTCGATCCGTGCGCGCGCCGTCGGTCATCAGCGCCTCGATCGGAGCGATGTCGCCGCCCTTGATGTCGGCGCGGCTCCAACTACTGTCCATCGTCGGACCGGTGTACGCGCTGGTGTCGACGGCCACGGACGTGACCGAGACCCCCGACTTACGGACTTGCTCGGCAAGATCGCTGATCCGACCCGGATCGGTGTAGAACGTCTGCGACCGCTTCGACTGGGCCGACAGCGTCGGATCGCCCGCCCCCTTGATGATCACCTGACCGTCGGTACCCACCACGACGGTCGTCGTCAGGCGCGCATCGTGCGGCAGTCCGAGCAGCGCGGCAGCAGCGGTCAGGATCTTGGTGTTTGATGCCGGCACTCGTGGGGTGCTCGGACTCTTGGACCACAGGATCGCGCCGGTCAGCGAGTCGCTGACCTGGCCGGTGAACTCGCCGAGCTGGGGCGCGCGGGCCGCTGCGGCGATCTGTTTTGTGACGCCGTCTGCCGTCGGCTGCGGGGCCGTGGCCGACACAGCGTTGATCGCAGGTGTCGCGGCGATCGGCGCAGGCCGTGGCGGCACACCTGCGGGCAGGTCGTCGGACTTGTTCATGCGCAACGCCACGAACAGCACACTCGAGGCGATCAACGCCAGCACGACCACCGACACCAAGGTCCACACAACCGCGCGACGTCGACCGCCCAACCGACCGTCCTGATTCCTCGCGCCCACTCGACCTCCGGTCTCGACCCATCTCTTCCGACGCCCCACAGTATCGTTGAGGCGATTCGCACAGCCGGACCGCGGCTGTCGACACCCGCCGACGGCGCACCGATCCCGCCCGAGGCGCCACGATCAAGGAGGAACCGTGGAATTCGATGTGACCATCGAGATCCCCAAGGGAAGTCGCAACAAGTACGAGGTCGACCACGAGAGCGGAAAGGTCTTCCTCGACCGCTATCTCTACACCGCATTCGGCTACCCCGCCGACTACGGCTACATCGACAACACACTCGGCGAAGACGGCGACCCGCTCGACGCGCTGGTCCTGCTGCCCGAGTCGGTGTACCCGGGCGTCGTGGTCAAGGCTCGCGTGGTCGCGATGTACACGATGACCGACGAGGCAGGTGGCGACGACAAGCTGCTGTGCGTGCCTGCCAAGGACGTGCGCTGGGATCACATCCAGGACGTCGGCGACGTGTCGG
Source organism: Gordonia sp. 852002-51296_SCH5728562-b (assembly GCF_001665475.1). Lineage (NCBI taxonomy): Bacteria > Bacillati > Actinomycetota > Actinomycetes > Mycobacteriales > Gordoniaceae > Gordonia > Gordonia sp. 852002-51296_SCH5728562-b. The sequence goes on from NZ_LZMI01000136.1 coordinate 29,104, forward strand.
AGTTCGAGCTGAACGCGATCTCGCACTTCTTCGAGCACTACAAGGATCTCGAGCCCGGCAAGTCGGTCACACCGGGCGGTTGGGTCGGCAAGGACGAGGCGGAGAAGGTGGCCCAGGCCGCCGTCGAGCGCTTCCCGGGGCACTGATCGACGCCCCTGCCGCTACATACTGAAAAGTCCACCTCATCTGCTGCGCGACACCTTCGGCACTGCCGAAGGTGAACCGGCACAGATGAGGTGGACTTTTTTGGGTCCTACCCTTCCGCCCTACTCGGCGGCGGCAGGTTCGGCGGTCGGCTGCCCGCGGCGAAGCGGGAGCTCCTTCCACGTCACCGTGCCGATGATCGCCAGCAGCGAGACGATCGACACCGTCAGGAACACCGTGTCCATCGAGTTCGCGAAGCCCTCCTTGATCGGATCGCCCAGTTCGGCGGGCAACTTCTCGATGATCGACGTATCGCTCATCACCGCGTCCGACGACCCCGACGCTCCCCCGGGATTCTGCGACGCCGCGATCAGACCCTTCGCGAACTCACTGACCTGCGGATCATCACTGCCCGCGGCCCGCACGACGGCGGCGCGGTACTCGGGAGTCTGCGCCGCAGCGACCATCTCGTCCTTGATGTTCGGTCCCATCATGCTGAACAGCAGCGAGAAGAACACGGCCACACCGAGAGTCGCGCCGATCTGACGGAAGAAGGTAGCGGTGCCGGTCGAGAGGCCCATGTCCTTGGGCGGCAAGATGTTCTGCATCGCGAGCGTGATCGGCTGCATCAGGTTGCCGAGCCCGAAGCCGAGCAGGAACGCCATGAGCATGACGGTCCACACCGGCGTCGACGTGCTCACCAGGTGCAGCAGGAACGTGGCAACGGTGATGAGTACCGCGCCCACGATCGTGAACACCTTGTATCTGCCTGTGCGCGAGATCATCTGACCCGACGCGATCGAGCCCATCATCAAACCGAGGACCATCGGCAGCATCTGCAGGCCGGCGACCATCGGGCTCGAGCCGCGCAGCACCTGGAAGTACTGGGGCAGCATCGAGATCCCGCCGAACATCACCGCACCGACGACCATCGAGATCACGATGCCCTGCGCGAACACCCGATTCTTGAAGACGCGCAACGGGATCAGCGCGTCGTCGCCCATCTTGTGTTCGATCCAGACGAACAGCGCGATGCCGAAGGCTCCGACGCCGTAACAGAGCCATGCCCAACCCGAGAACCAGCCCCATTCGCGGCCCTGCTCGGCCACGATCAGCAACGGCGCGATACCGACGGCGAGCGCGAAAGCACCCCAGTAGTCGGTACGGCCACCGCGACCCTTTTGTTGGTCGTAGTTCAGCACCTTCGCGACGACGATCAGCGCGATGATCCCGATCGGCACATTCACCAGAAAGACCCAGCGCCACCCCGACACCCAGAGGATCGTCGACTGACCGGCGAAGAAGCCACCGAGTACCGGACCGAGCACACTCGACGTGCCGAAGACCGCGAGGAAGTAGCCCTGGTATTTCGCGCGCTCACGCGGTGGGACGATGTCGCCGATCGTCGTCAGCGCCAGGGTGAACAGACCACCGGCACCGAGCCCCTGCAGAGCGCGGAACGCCGCGAGCTCGTACATCGACGTCGCGAGCGAGCACAGCAGCGATCCGACGACGAAGATCGAAATGGCAAGCAGGAAAAAGGGTTTGCGGCCGTAGAGGTCGGAGAGCTTGCCGTAGAGCGGCGTGACGATGGTCGACGTCACGAGGTAGGCGGTGGTCACCCAGGCCTGCATGTCGTAGCCGTGCAGGTCGTCGGCGATGGTGCGGATCGCCGTCGACACGATGGTCTGGTCGAGCGCAGCGAGGAACATTCCCAGCATCAGGCCTGCCAGGATCGTGAGGATCTGCCGGTGGGTCAGACCGGCGCCCGCAACGTCGTCCGACGCGGTGGACACCTGCGTCTTGTCTGTCATCTCGTTCCTTTCCCGGAATGTTCGCCCGCGGGCACGATGAGCTGCTCCGCGGCGTCGACGAAGCGGTCGAACAGCACCACCAGCGTCGACAGTTCGTCTTGGGTCCAGTCCGTCATTGCGGACTCGAATGCTTCACGACGCATCGCTCGCATGCCCTCGACACGTCGACGTCCTGCGTCGGTGATCACGAGGAGCGTCGCGCGTCCGTCGTCCGGGTCGGCTTCGCGACGCACGAGGTCGAGGTCGACGAGTTGCGCGACGTGTCGCGACACAGTGGACGGATCGGCGTTGAGCGCTGCGGCGAGTTCACTTGACCGCATGGGTGCACGGTCGAGGTGGAACAGCCCGCGAAACGCTGCGGTCTCGAACTCTCCGTCCTTCGTGCGGAACGTGGTGTGGACCGCGCGATCGCGAACACGCAGATATCGGCTGAGTGAATCGAAGAGCTGGTCGATCGACTCCGGTTTGAGCACGGTCACCGCCTTTTACTACCTAACGGACAAAGCCGACAGATGTTGCCTATTGCAAGTAGTTGCATGTTGCAAGCAAATGTCGAGCGCAAGTATGCGCTCGAGTTCTGCGGTACGCAAACAGCCCACTACCATGGACATTCGTGACTCCTCAGCCTCCACCACCGTCAGGTAGCCGCCCCCACTTCACCTCGATGCCCGACCTCGCATTGCGCGATCTCGGCGGCGCGGTCGTGTGGACCAACGACGATCTGTTCGCGGAGGTCCAGAACCTGATTAAGACCGGTCCGGCCGAGTACCGCCCCGCGACGTTCGGGCACAAGGGCCAGGTCTACGACGGCTGGGAGACGCGACGCCGACGCCGCGACGGAGTCGACCAGGCGATCATTCGCCTCGGCGCGCCCGGAGTGATCTACGGCGTCGTCGTCGACACGTCGTGGTTCAAGGGCAACTATCCGCCCGAGATCTCGGTCGAGGCGACCGCGGTCGAAGGCGTCGTATCGGCACAACAGCTCGTCGACGACGCCGAGTGGACGACGATCGTCGAGAAGACCCAGGTCGACGGCGACACACGCAATCCGTTCAAGGTCGACGCGAAGGACCGGTTCACGCACGTCCGGCTCACCATGCACCCCGATGGCGGTGTCGCACGTTTCCGCGTCCACGGCCGGGGCGTGCCGAACCCGCACTTCTTCCGCTACGGGCACTTCGACCTCGCCGCGCTCGAGAACGGCGGATTGATCACCGCATGCTCGAACATGTTCTACAGCTCGCCGAACAACCTCCTGATGCCCGGTCGCGCGCGGCACATGGGCGAGGGTTGGGAGACCAGCCGCCGTCGCGACTCGGGCAACGACTGGGTGCAGGTGCGCCTCGCCGGGCAGGGCAGGGTGAGTCTCGTCGAACTCGACACCAGCTACTTCATCGGCAATGCGCCGGGAGCAGCGACGGTTCGCGGCAGAGACGGCGAGAACGGCGAATGGTTCGACGTGTTGCCGCGCACCGAACTTCAGCCCGACACCCGCCACCGCTTCGTCATCGATCTCGACCGGCCGATGACCGAAGCGCGCATGGACATCTTCCCCGACGGCGGCATGGCACGGTTCAAGCTCTACGGGTTGCTCACCGAGGAATCGCAAGCGGGCCTGATCGAGCAGTGGGAGCGCGGCGAGGCCTGAGCGAGATCGCCCGCCGACCGAGCCCGCGCCACTGATCGAGTCCGCGCCGCTGATCGAGCCCCAACCGCTGATCGAGCGCAACCCGCTGATCGAGCTTGTCGAGATCACCCCACCCGCCGAAACTCGAACTGCGGCAACATCTCTGCGCCTCGGCGTGGCCAAGCCGTGCGGGCCGTCGACGTACGCACCATCTCCAGCGACTCGTCGTCGAGGCAAGTACGGCACACCGAGGTCAGCGAGCGGCGGCACGGCCACGCGACCGTGTGGTCACAACCACATAGTCGCGCGCCCGTCCGGCAACTCGCTGCAGGACAAACTGAGTGGGCATTCACATACGCGTCTCACGAGGATCTATTAGCCTGCCGTTCGCCTGTTGGACACCGAGGAGGGCTTCGCTAACTCTTCGTGACCCACGAACCTCACAGTCTGCCCGATTCGGACACCTCGCCCGTCCCGCCGATGTCGCGCCGGCGATTCATGCAGACCGCCTCAGCCGCAGCCGGCACGGCAGCCGCGCTCGCAGCCGGTGTATCCGAAGCGGTTGCCGCACCGCGTCATCAGGCCTTCCTTCACTCGGTGGCCTCCGGCGATCCGCTGCCTGATCGGGTCATCCTGTGGACCCGGGTGACTCCTGAGCCGCGGGCAACACCCGGATCGGGATTCGGCCAACCGACCAACGTCCGGTGGCAGGTGTCCGTTGACCCCGGATTCACGCGCATCGTGTCGTCGGGCATCTTCTCCACCTCCGTTGATCGCGACCACACCGTCAAGGTCGACGCCGCGGGCCTGTCACCGTCGACGCGGTACTTCTATCGCTTCACCATCGCCGACGGCCCACTGGCGGGCACCGTGTCACCGACGGGGCGCACCAAGACCGCTCCGGCGCTGTCGGCCGATATCGACAAGCTGCGGTTCGCGGTGTGTTCGTGCGCGAATTACGAAGCAGGCCACTTCATCTCCTACCGTGCCATGGCGCAACGGGATGACCTCGACTTCGTGCTACACCTCGGCGACTACACCTACGAATACGAGACCGGCGGATATCCCGGCGCGTACAACGAGACAGTCCGCGCCACCGCGCCGGTCCACGCGACCGTCACCGTCGACGACTACCGCATCCGGCAGGGCAAGTACCGCCAGGATCCCGATCTCGCCCGCGCGCATGCCACTCACCCGTTCATCTGCATCTGGGATGACCACGAATCGGCCGACAACTCCTATCGGGACGGCGCAGAGAACCACAAGACTCTCACCCAGGGCAGCTGGAGCGCTCGCAAACGTGCGTCGGACAAGGCGTACTTCGAGTGGATGCCGGTGCGCCCCAATTCGATTGACAACGGCGAACACCTCTACCGTCGGTTCCGCTTCGGCCAGCTCGCCGAGCTGATCATCCCGGACCTACGCTCCTACCGCGACAAGCAGTCCTACCTCAAGGTCGACGATCCCAACCAGAGCCTCACCGGCAAGACGCAATACACGTGGCTCGAGACCTCGATCACCACGTCGTCAGCGAGCTGGCAGGTGATCGGCAACGAGGTGATGATGGTTCCGCTGGTGATTCCCGAGACCACCGACCCGCGAGTCGCCGACTGGCTCCACAAGCAGATCGGCCTGCCCGCCGACGGAATCACGATCAACAACGACCAGTGGGACGGATATCAGGCCGAACGCCGCGCACTGCTGCACGCGATCGACAAGGCGGGCAAGAAGAGCGTCGTGCTGGTCACCGGCGACATCCACAGCTCGTGGGCCAGCGAGATCCCCCTCAGCGCGCCCCACTACGGCAAGGATGCGAGCGGGCGCGTGGTCGCGTGCGAATTCACCCCGCCCAGCATCACCGCGGCCAGCGGCTACGACAGCATCGCCATCAACAGGGCACTCGCTGCTCCGGTTGCGACGGCCCTCGACGTCGCCCAGGAAGCCATCAAAACCGCGAACCCCTGGATCAAGGACGTCGAGCTCACCACACACGGTTTCGGAGTGATGGAGATCAACAAGTCACGCGCGCAAATGAACTGGTTCTACGTCAAAGACGTGATGAACCCGGCGTCGTCGGTGCACCCCGCCTTCAGCTGGTACACGCGCGCCGGACAGCCGAAACTATTGCGCGCCTGAGCTTTTTGACGTCCTTATTATCCGACGGCACCCACTGAACGGCCCCGATTTTCTCGCAATGATTGGACTCCCATGCATTCTGACCACTCCGCCGTGGCTCCACGACGCACACTCGCCCTCGCTGCGGGACTGACGGCGTGTGCCGTGGCGGCCACGGTTACCGTCGGTGCGACGTCCGCGCATGCGGCGCCCCTCGGGCAGCCGTCGGCGCCGTTCCCCACCGAATGCAGGTCGGGTAGCACACTAACGCTCGGTGAACTCGTACCGATCGTTGCCAAGTCGCTCGACGCCCGAGCACCCGGCGCCGCGCCGTCGATCGACAGCGCCGCCGGTCGATTCTCCACGCAACTGCACAACAGCACCGTCAGCACCCTGGTGGTCACTCAGCGCGGGTCGGAAGTGAGCCCCGGTCAAGGTGTGCAGGCCACCCACGGTGCCAATGCGCTGGTTCAACAGGTGTTGTCGATCAAGAACGGCACCTATCGCGACGGCTACCGGCTGTCCTCGATCACGCTCAACGACGCAGTCGAGACCGTTCTCGTGGGGATCGAGGCCAACGACGCGATCGTCCTCGACAACATCGCGACCATCCTCGGCGAGGTGGCGTCGAAGGCCGTCTCGGGTGCCGTCGGTGTGCCGATCGTCAGCAGCATCATCGGATCCATCGCGGGAAAGATCGTCAAATCGGTCGCCGCGCTGCCGGGGACCGCGGCCGAGAAGGGCGGAAAAGCCCTTGGAGACAAGGCAGACAGCACCTGTCTGGCGGCCGGAGACGGCACCACACCGGTCCGACGGGAAACGGTCAAGGACGCCTTCGCCGTGAACGTCAGTCCTGAGCTGACCACCTTCGCGAAGTCGTTGAGTCCGTCGAGTGGCGACTGTCGCCCGCTGGCAGGCCTGAGCCTGGACGAGGCCGTCGCCTACGTCGGCGCGACGCATGAGTCGACGCTACCGAAATCGCAACGGGCGTCGTTTGCGGCGAGCGTCAAGACCGTCCGCGCCAACCTACACAAGGTGTACCTCAGCAACGCCTTCGTCCCGAAGAACAAGGACGAGCTGATCGGCGTATTCGAAAAGGTGGCGGGTCTGCCCATCATCGGCGGTCCTGGCCTGACCTACGCGGCCGGAGTGCTGCAGAACCTCAGTGCCGGCGGCGAACTCAGTCACCACATCCCGTTGTCGGATGTCTCGGTCAACGCTGTGTTCAACGGGGGCCGTGCCGTCAACGATCTCCGAACTTTCAAAGCAACACCCGAATGGGCTCTTGCGAGCGCACAGGGTGCTACAAAAGCGTTGTGCCGCACCACCGATGAAGGCAAGCCCTACCCAGGCGCCGACAAGACCGTCTATCTGGGCAAGTGAGGAAACACTCGATGTCATCGATCCACATTCCCGTCAGATCGCTCAGGCGCGTCGTCGCGGCCACCGCTCTGACCGCCTGCGCACTCCTCGGCGCACAGGTACCCACGGCCGTCGCAGCGCCGACTCGACCCAACCCGACGCCGTTCCCCGCGGGTGCGATCGCGACGGTGTACCAGTCCGACGTCCACGGCTCTGACGTCATCTATTGGCCCGTGATCTCGAGCTTCACCGACATTCGCAAGAACCACCCCGACACGATCGCCGAGAACTCGGACAAGACCGCAGCGATCAATCAGTCGGCGAAGAACGATCCGGCACGTCAGAAGCGGGCACTTGACGACGGCTACGCGATTGACGGCTTGTCGCAGAACCAGCTCTACACAATGTCGGATGCGTTCGGCGCCAACCTCGGTAGAGATTTCCGTCAGGCCCTTGCGGACAAACGACTGCCCAAGGTCTCAGCTCTGCTCGACACATTGTTCGCCCGGGGTCAAGGCATCGCTGCGTCCACGGCGATCGAGAAGGCCCTCTCTGACAACGACCGTCCGTATGTGGCCGAACCCGACCGCATCACGGTGTATAACCGGCCCGGCAGGTCCAAGAGCGACGTGCAGTCCAGCGGCTCGTCGTACCCGTCCGGACACACCGCGTCGGCAATGATCCGCACCGGGCTGCTGGCTCTGATGATTCCCGAACTCGCACCACAGTTTCTTGCGCGCGGTAGCGAGGCCGGCTACAACCGCGTGGTGCTGGGAGTGCACTATCCGCTCGACGTGATCGCGGGACGGATGGTTGCCGACGCCGCCGTCGCCGACAGGTACGCCGACCCCAGGTTCCGACCGTTGATCGTCGCCGCCGGACAGGAGCTCCGTGCAGAACTCGAATGGCGTTGCCGCGCAGCACTTTCGACGTGCATCGCGCGCGATACTCCGTATCGCAGCACACCCGGCGCACTGGCCGACTACGACGCGCGCATGTCCTACGGACTCTCGCGCATCGGCTCGCCGAGCGCAGCGTTTGTCGTACCGCCCACAGCCGTCGACCTGGTGCTGCGCGCACATCCCCGACTCACCCGCACCCAGGCCGCCGATCTACTTCGACGCACCGCATATCCCGCCGGATATCCGCTCGACGACCAAAAACCCGGCGCGCAGTCGTGGCAGCGACTCGACCTGGCCCGCGCCTACGCCGTACCCCGCTGATCGAGCCCAACCCGCTGCTCGGGGCTTTACCCGCTGATCGAGCTTGTCGAGATCACGCCGACCGAGCCCAACCCGCTGATCGAGCCTGTCGAGATCACGCCGACCGAGCCCGACCCGCCGACCGAGGGTCTTACCCGCTGATCGAGCCTGTCGAGATCACGCAGCCCGGCGAGACTCGAACTGCGGCAGCACCTCTGCGCGCACGCGGTGCTCGGTGGCCGAGCCGTCGATCGGCACGATGAGCACGGCGTCGGCGACCTCGGCCGCGTAGATGTCGCGGATCAGTGTGGCCAGGCCGTGTGGGGTGCCGACGTAACGCACGGTTTCTGCGGAATCACCCGCAACCGGCACCGAGGCGACGGACGCACGCGCCGACCCCGGATGCGGTGCGATCGCAACCTCGACAGCCAATGCGACCGAGAAGTTCGCGGTGTCACGGGTGCCGGCCCGCAGTAGCGAGCGGGTCCGCTGAGCGTCGCGCAGCGTCGAACGTCGTACGACGATGGGCAGTTCCGTCGCAGCGGCGTCGCCGACAATCGCAACCCGCAGCGCCGGGCGGCCGATGGTGATGACGCCGGTGTCGGCAGCGAGGAGCTGGTCGGCGAGAATGTCTGTCGGAGAACTCGATTGGATCGTCACGAGTGTGCCTTTCGGTGGTGGATGTCGGGGGCGTCGGCGCTGCGATCGCTCAGGCAGCGCAACACGTGGAGCAGGCGGTCGACGTCGTCGGACGAGCTGCCGAGCCCGAAGCTCGCGCGCACGGCACCGTCGGGATGGCCGAGTCGGTCGAGAAGCGGGTGCGCGCAGAACTTTCCGTCGCGCACGCCGATGCCGTGTTCGGAGCTCAGGTACTCCGCGACCTCGCGCGGGGTGTGGCCGTCGACTGTGAAGCCTGCGATGCCGACGCGCTCGAGGCCGTCGTCGAAAACACGCAACGGGGTGACGCCGTCGATCTCGGCGAGTCCGGCGTCGAGTTGTGCGCACAGGTACGCCTCGTGTGCGCCGATCCACTCGTGTCCGAGATCGGCGATCGCGTCGCACGCGGCAGCAATCGCGATGGCGCCCAACACATTAGGAGATCCCGCTTCGTGACGCGCGGCGCCCGTATGCCACGACACCGACGCGCAGCCCGCCTCGACGTCGACATCTGCCGTGGCGCCTCCGCCTGCCAGATACGGCTGCGCGGCGTCGAGCCAGTCGGTGCGTCCGATCAGCACACCTGCACCGAACGGCGCGTAGAGCTTGTGCCCCGAGAAGACGAGGTAGTCGATGCCGTGACTGACGATCGACACCGGGCGATGAGCGACGAGTTGCGCTGCGTCGACGAGGATTCGGGCTCCGTGCCGGTGCGCGATCGATGCGAGTCGCGAGATCGGGAGGACCTCGCCGGTCACGTTCGACGCCGCGGTCACCGCCAGTAGCGCGGCGGGCTTGGCTGCCAGTTCACGCTCGACGGCGGCAAGGGTGTCGTCGATGGTCGAAGCAACTTCGACGATGCGGGTCCACTTGTCCTTGCGTTCGACCCACGGGAGCAGGTTCGCATGGTGCTCGATGTCGAGAACGACGACGTCGCCGGGCGTCACATGCGCCGCGAGGTTGATCGCGTCGGTGGTGTTGCGGGTGAACACGACGGCGTCGTCGGCGCGACCGCGGACGAAGCGTCGAACCGTCTCGCGGCACTCCTCGTAGCGGCGCGTCGTGACCTGCGACAGGTGTCCGGCGCCGCGGTGCACGCTGGCGTAGGTGCTCAGCGAGTCGGCAACGGCGCGCGCCACCGCGGTGAGCGCCGGGGCGCTGGCGGCGTAGTCGAAGTTGGCGTAGCGCACCGTCGTACCGTCGGAAAGCGGCGCGCATTCGGCGGCGCCGACAACCTCTGCAAGTGGGGCGATAGTCGGGCTCTGCGCAGTCGAAATAGCCTTGACCTGTGAGAAATCGGTGTGCGAACGGGTGACGAC
>NZ_LZMI01000137.1:0-594 GCF_001665475.1 Gordonia sp. 852002-51296_SCH5728562-b
CGGTGGTTGTGGTCGGCCTTGAAGTCGCCGATGACCACACGGGCCTCCAACAGGGTGGGCCAGCAGTTGCGGTTCAAACACTCGTCGCGCAACCGGTTGTTGAACGACTCGATGAACCCGTTGTTCCACGGCGTGCCGGGCGGAATGTAGGAGATCCCCACCGACCCTGCACAGAACGCCTGCAGGGCTTCTGAGATGAACTCAGGGCCGTTGTCCATGCGCAGCACCATCGGCGGGCCACCCCAGATCGCGAACGTCTTCTCCAACTCCTCGATCAACCGCTCAGCCGGAATCGAGCGGTCCACGATGTTCAGCAACGACATGCGGGTGTGCTCGTCCACCATCGACGCGATCTTGATCTTCTTCCCATCGACGGTGGAATCGAACTGAAAGTCCAATGCCCACACCACTTTCGGTGCGTCCGCGACCACGACCGGCACCGACGATTGGCCGACCCGTTTGCGCCGCGGAGCACGCCGCACTTGCAGGCCCTCCTCCTTCCACAGTCGATGCACCCTCTTCTTGTTGATCTCGATGCCGTCGTCGAAGCGCAGGTGCGCCCACGCTCGCCGGAACCCGTGCCGCGGGTGTTTG